>NZ_JBFLUG010000001.1:0-258504 GCF_041008525.1 Parafrankia sp. FMc2
AGCCCACACAGTAGGCGCCGCCCACCCGCCGCGGACAGACAGCCGCCCACCCCACCGACCCCACCGCCCGGCGGCGAGCCGCCCCGTGGCAGCCAGCCCGGGTCGGCGCCGGCAAGGCGGACCATCAGCCTCGGGAGCAGCCGACGAACAGCCGGCTCCTCCCGGACGACCGGCCCGGGATCACCGGAACCGACCGGTGCCGCGATGGCTCCGGCGTGGTACCCCGTCCGAGTATCTCCGGGCCTGTGGACGCCAACGTCATCACAACACGAACACTCGCCACGCCTGCCACTCCGATTCGCCTTCGAGCTGCGGAACTCGCTGGCCACCGACACTCCTCAGTGCCCACAGGGAATTCGAGGCCCTACCGAAGCACACACCATGCACTACAGACGACCATCTCATGCCATCCCACCACCAACGACATAGCCCCCCCGAGTGCACACGTCGTGCGCGACTGGGGGAGACTGCCGCCGCGGTCCCCAAATGGTAGGGAGTTCGACGTGGCAGACGAATCGCCGCACAGCAAGAAGCTTCAGGAACTGATGTTCCGGGCGTGGGAGACCTTCGGCGACGCCCGCCATCTCGACAGCGATGACCGGGTCTTCGTGCAGGCGCTCGCGCGCCAGACCGCGGACCGCATCTCCGTCCTTTACGGGGCGAGCTGGCGAGAGGCGCTCGACTGGGTGGCACAGCGGTACGTGCCCACTGCGGATCTGCCGGGCGGGACGACGCCGGCGACACCGACCAGCGCGTCCTCGAACGGCAGCCCGGCCGTGCCCCGGCGCGGGACGGCTGCCGCCGAGGTCGGTTCGACCTCCTGACCGCCGCCCCGGCCGTACTACGGCCCGGTTTATCCCCGGCCTGCCCCTTATCCCCGGCCTGCCCCCTCCCGCGCCCACGGCCCCGCCGTAGCCCGCAGTAACGGGCGACGGCCGGTCCTAGGCGGGGCAGGCTCCGGACGGGGTACGAACCGCGCGCTGCGGACGTCCCGTCCCCGTCCCCGTCCCGCCGGTGTCTCGGTGTACTGGGGTCTCGGTGTACCGGTGTCTCGGTGTCAGTGCGCGAAGTGGCGCACCCCGGTGAAGTACAGGCTTACTCCGGCCTCGCGGGCGGCAGCGATGACGCTCTCGTCGCGCACCGAGCCGCCGGGTTCGACGACCGCGCGCACGCCGGCGTCGGCAAGCACCTGGAAGCCGTCCGGGAACGGGAAGAACGCGTCGCTGGAGGCCACCGCGCCCTTCGCCCGGTCACCGGCGCGGGAGACGGCCAGGCGGGCGGCGTCGACCCGGTTGACCTGGCCCATCCCGACGCCGACAGTCGCTCCGGCCGAGGCGAGCAGGATCGCGTTCGACTTGACCGAGCGCACCGCGCGCCAGGCGAAGCCGAGGTCGGCGAGGGTGGCCTCGTCCACCGGAGAGCCCGCTTCCAGGGTCCACCCGGACGGGTCGTCGCCCGCGGCGTCGAGGGCGTCCCGGGACTGCAGCAGCAGGCCGCCGGAGATCTGCCGCAGCTCCACGCCCCGTGGGTGGAGCGGGGGCGCGCAGACGAGGAGCCGGATTGACGGCTTGCGGGAGAGGATCTCCACGGCGCCGGGCTCGTAGTCGGGCGCGACAACGACCTCGGTGAAGATCTCGGCGATCTGCTCGGCCAGCTCGACACTGACCGGGCGGTTCACCGCGATGACGCCACCGAAGGCGGACACCGGGTCGCAGGCGTGTGCCCTGCGGTGCGCTTCGGCCGCGGTCGCGGCGACGGCGATGCCGCAGGGGTTGGCGTGCTTGATGACCGCGACAGCCGGGTCGGTGAAGTCGAACACCGAGCGCCAGGCGGCGTCCGTGTCGGTGTAGTTGTTGTACGACATGGGCTTTCCGTGCAACTGCCGCGCCGAGGCGAGCCCGCCGCCGCCGTCCTCACCGACGTACAGCGCGGCCCGCTGGTGCGGGTTCTCGCCGTAGCGCAGCACGCTGGTGCGGTGCCACTGTGCCGCAAGCACATCCGGCCAGCCAGTCTCCTGTGCCGTGTCGTCAGGTGCCAGCGCGCTGGCGAACCAGGATGCCACCGCCGCGTCGTAGGACGCCGTGTGCGCGAAGGCGCGGGCCGCGAGCCGGCGCCGGGTGGGCAGGTCGTAGCCGGATCCACGGACGGCGGCGGCGAGGTCGCCGTAGTCGCCTGGAGAGACGACCACCGCCACGGAGGCGTGGTTCTTCGCGGCTGCCCTCAGCATGGCCGGCCCGCCGATGTCGATCTGCTCGATCGCCTCGTCCTCGCTCGCGCCGGAGGCGACGGTCTCCCGGAACGGGTACAGGTTGACCACAAGGAGGTCGAAGGGCTCGATGTCGAGCTCCGCCAGCACGGCGGCGTGCTCGGCGTTGCGCAGGTCGGCCAGCAGGCCGGCGTGCACGCGGGGATGCAGCGTCTTCACTCGGCCGCCGAGCACCTCCGGGAACCCGGTGACGGTGCTGACCGGTGTGACGGCCACGCCCAGGCGGGCCAGGCTGTCGGCCGTCGAACCGGTTGACACCACCTCGACACCGGCGTCGACGAAAGCCGCGGCAAGTTCCTCCAGCCCGGTCTTGTCGTACACGCTCACCAGCGCGCGGCGCAGCCGGCGGTGACCGGTGGCCACCAGCTCACCCGGGGCGTCGACCCGCGGCGCACCACCCGGAACCGCTCCGCCGCCCGTGCCGCCCTGCCCGACCTCGGTCGTCGACGCCCCCGACATGACCCCTCCAGAACCGTTCACGATGCCTCCGTTGGCATGAGCTTCCACCGCTTCGACCTCGGGGGCCGGACCGCCCGACGCGGTGGTTCCCGGCGGCCTGCCCTCCCATGAGAGCTCACCGCGGACGAACCGGCCGATCGCGGCGACAAAGAGGCCACGCTCGACGGCCTGAATCCGGGCCCGCAGACTGTCCTCGTCGTCCTCGGGGCCGACCGGGACGGCCGCCTGCTCGATCACCGGCCCCGTGTCGACGCCCTCGTCCACCCAGTGCACTGTCACCCCGCTGATCCGCACTCCGGCGGCCAGCGCGTCACGCACCGCGTGCGCTCCCGGGAAGGCCGGGAGCAGGGACGGATGGGTGTTCACCGTCGGGAAGCGACCGATGACCTGCGATCCGAGGATCTTCATGTAACCGGCGAGCACCAGCAGATCCGGGTCGAAGCCGGCGATCCGCTCGGCGGTGGCCGCGTTGAACGCCGCCCGGTCGGCGCAGTCCTCCAGCCGCACGGTGAACACCGGTACCCCGGCAGCCTCGGCACGACGCTGCGCGAGGGTGCCCGCCCGGTCCGTACCCACCGCGACCACGCGCGCGTCGAACGCCTCGTCCGCGCACGCGTCCAGGATCGCCTGCAGCGTGGTGCCCGCCCCCGAGGCAAGGACCACTAGACGTGCGGGCACACAACCCTCCGTGAATCATGAAACGACCGGCCCCACCGGCGGTGGCATACCGGGCACACGCCCCCGCCAGCACGGGCCCGGAGCGGCAACGGTCCGAATGTACTTTCTCGGTGCCCCAGACACGCCGGACCAGCACGGAACGCACCCGGCACACCACCCGTGCCGCCAACGGCCGGGTGCGCTTCCCCGCACCCGAGGAAGCGCCCTCAGGCGGCCCAGCCGCCGCCCCAGCCCGCCTCCGGACCGTCCTGGTGCACCATCACCGCGGCCGGCGACCGCACCCAGTCGACGTCGGGGCCAGGGCCGTCGCAGGCACGGCGGCCGCGCACCCCGGTGGCGCCGGCCGCATCCGGACCAACCGCGTCATCACCGCCCGTGAGCAGGCCACCGTTCTCGCGACGGTAACGGCGAAGGGCACCGCCGACGCCCGTGGCCGGCGGTGTTCGCCCGGGAGCGGCGTCGGCCACGGCCCCCTCCTCGCCGAAGTCCAACCCGTCCAGCAGATCGCCCGGCCGGCAGTCGTAGAGCTCCGCGAGCCGCGTCAGTGTCAGCGCGGACGGCGCCCGGCCGCCCCGCGCCGGCCAGACCTCCCAGTAGGAGATCACTTTGCCCGTCTTCACCGCGCCGGCACCGGGCCACCGCTCGTTCCACCGGCGGGCGACGTCCTCCTGGGTCCAGCCGTGCGCCAGCCGGTACGCGACGCGGGCGTTGAGCCGGTGGCCACGGCGCAGTTCCAGGGCGATGCGCCGATAGCTCCAGCCGAGCCCGCGCAGCCGGGCCGACTCGGCCCGCAGCGCCTTCGAGGTGCGTGGCATCCCACCTCCCAGATCTGATCAACAGAAGCCGGAAGCTACCGGATGGGGCCGACATTCCGGTCCGGGCCGACCCACGCCCGTCCGACTCCTACGATGTCGTCCCAGGGACGAGCCCCGGACCGCCGAAGGCCGGCTGCGCCGCGGGGAAACGGAGAGATCGGTGTCCAACCCGCCTGATCACGACCCCGTCGGCCCGCCGGGATCCGCCCCGGCGCCAGGCTGGCAGGGCCACCACGAGACACCACCCGACTGGCCGGACCGGCGGGAGGCACCGCCTGCCAGGCCGTTCCCGGACGGCCTCCTCGCCCGTTACACCCGTCGCGGCACCGGCCCCGGTCAGCTGCCGCCGCCCGGCCGCGGCACGGGGCGGCTGGCCCTGGCGTTGGGCGCACTCGCCCTGGTCACGAGCGTCTTCATCATCGGCGGGGTGGTCGGCGTCGCCGCGATCGTGGTGGGCATGCGGGCACGCGCCCACGCCCGGCGCAACCGTGGCGGCGGCGGCCGCAGCGGCCTGGGTGGCGGGCGTGGAGGGGACGCCGCGGGCGCAGGTGGTGGCACCGGGACCGTCGGGCTGGCCCTCGGTGCGCTGTCGCTGCTGATCGCATTCACCATCGCCAGCGGGATGTGGGTCTTCTACGATCGACACGGCGACGATCTGCACGACTATCAGGAATGCCGGCGCGGCGCCCGCTCTGCCCAGGAGCTCGACGACTGCAGCCGCCGTTTCAACGACGCCGTCCGCACCGATCCCACCTCGAACGGCTGACCGGCGCGGCGCGCCGCCAGCTCCGCCACGCAGGACACGAGCACGGCCACCACCGTGAGCTCCGCGGCCGCGGCCAGGCCGACCGACCAGGCCGTCGGCCCGAAGCGCACCGACCCGCTCCCGATCCGGCCGGCGGACGACGCCGCGGCGAACATCATCAGCAGCCCGCTGACACCAGCCGCGGTGAGGATGCGGCCCAGACGGCTCCGGTGGCCGGCCCCGGGTGTTCCGCGCCGCACCGACAGCGCGAGCATCGTCCCGGCGATGACGGGCACGACGGCCAGCACCAGCCAGCCGCCCTGGGGCAGCGGGCCGGGCGGCAGCGCCGCGAACACCGGCAGGTCGGGAAGCAGCGCCACGTGTACCTCGTCGGGCCGTACGAAGCCGCTGCCGGTCCCGAACCCCGGGCCGAGGGTGTAGGCCAGGGCCCACAGGACGAGGTTGGGCAGGATCGCGAGCTGGATCGCCGCCAGGCCGACACCGCCGACGACGCCGGCCTCGAGCTCGCGGTCCGTCGCCGCGATCTCCGGAAGGGTGGCGGCCAGGACCAGCGCGACACCGAACGCCGACACGGCGATCATCGAGGTGAACGCGGCCAGCGCCGCCGCCACGGGCACCCGGACGGAGTCCGGCAGCGAGCGCCAGGCCGACCGCAGTGCCCCGTAACCGGACAGTACGCCGATCGCCGCACCCGTCAGGCTGAACGACAGCGCTCCGACGAGCACCGAGAAGATGTCCGGACGAGCCGCCGGCGCCGACACGATCAGAGCGATCACGAGGACGAGGATCGTCTGGGTACCTGCCACAAGCGCGACATCGCGGACCACCGCACCCCACGGCGGCGACGTCTCGACCCGCGGCGGGCGGGCCGGCCGAAGGCCGAGGCCCCGGGGCCGCAGACCCCGCTCCGGTGGGAGTCGTTCAAGGCCGGTGGTGGCCGCCCGGTGACCGGCGGTCGTCGCCGCGAGGATCGGCAGGAGTGCGAGGCCGAGGGGAAGCAGGTCGACCGGCCCGCCCGGCAGGCGCACGGTGGCGCCGTGTGCGAGCAGCCACAGGTCCGCGCCGATCCGCGAGGCGTCCTGCGGCCCGGCGGACGAGCCGGTGTCCGCCCCCCACACGACGAGCACGACGAACTGGATGAGAACAAGGCCGGCTGCGCTGGTCGCCACAGCGCTCAGAACCGAGCGGCCGTGGCTCGCCCAGGCCGCCGGCTCGAGGCCGGGCCTGGCCTGTTCCTCGGTCGGACTGCTTCCGGGCTGCGCCCCCGGGGCAGCTCCGGTCGGCGCACCGGAGTTTCGGAGGAAAGCAGCCACGCCGGCAGGCTTGCACGGACGGAGGACCACTTCCGGGACAACACGCCGGGATTGCCGAGAACGACTCACGTCGGTAACAGGACAGGGAGAAAACCCCACGCCGGCAGGCCGGGCCGATAAGGTTCCCGGCCCTGCACCCCCACTCAGGTGGCGTGTTCACCGGCCGCCCGGCACTGGGCCACCGGCCGGCCCTTGCCGCGGCTGCCCCACGGCCATGTACAAGCAAGCCTACGGCCGCCGCGAGCGCCGCACGGCCCAGGCGCAGGCAGCCAGCTCGGCGCCGGTGCCAGCCAGGGCCGCGTACAGCCCGGCACCGGCGGTGGCGGGCATCCGTGCCCTGCCCGCCATGGAGCGGGCGGGCAGGACCGGATCGACGAAGGCGGGCATCGTCAGCCAGACGACCACGACGGCCAGCACGGCGCCACCGGCCACCAGCACGGCCGTGCCGGCGGCCGGCACCGGGAGCCGCCCGCGGGCGGCCAGCCGGCCCAGGGCAGGGATCCGCCGCGCCGCCGTCGGCAGGACGACCACGGAGGTCAGCCCGGCGCCGAGGCCCATTGCCAGGATCGCCGCAAGGCCGAGATCCGATCCGGCGGCGGAGCTCCGGTAGGAGCTGTCGACCGGGACGGACCAGGGCAGGAAGACCGACAGGACGACAAGGAGACCACCAGCGAGGATTCCCGTCCTGGCCAGGCCAGGGCCGAACTGGTCGCCGGAGCGCGCACCGGTGCCCTCGCTCATCGGAACGGCGAGGGCTGGTGGCGGCCGGCGGATCGGCTCAGCGGTCGGAGGGCGGCTGACCATAGCCGGGCTGCTGCTGGCCGTATCCCGGCTGCTGCTGGCCATAGCCGCCCTGTGGCGGCTGCTGGCCGTAGCCACCAGGCTGCTGCTGGCCGTACCCACCCGTCGGCGGCTGCCCGTAGCCGGGCTGCTGCTGGCCATAGCCGCCCTGCGGGGGCTGCTGACCGTAGCCCTGCGGCGGCTGCTGACCGTAGCCCTGCGGCGGCTGCTGGCCGTAGCCACCAGGCTGCTGCTGGCCGTACCCACCCGTCGGCGGCTGCCCGTAGCCGGGCTGCTGCTGCTGACCGTACGGCTGACCGTACCCGGCGGGCGGCTGGCCGTAGGGCGGCTGGTTCTGGCCCGGGTAGCCACCACCGGACTGCGGGGGGCTACCGGCGGCACCGGACCCGGCGCGCAGGTTCAGCACGTTGAACACCGTCTGCACGATGGCCGCGATGAGGACGATGAACAGGCCGAAGGAGGGCCCGCCGTCGTAGCTGCTCGGGACGGACGGGTAGGCGATCCAGCGGATGATGAGCAGGAGCACCGCCAGGCCGGACGCACCGGCCAGCACCGCGGTCAGCGGGACGGGCAGCGTGGGCAGACGCAGGTTGGCGAACGTCAGCGCCGCGACGAGGCCCGCCACCGCGACCAGCAGCAGGATCGCCAGCCAGCCCCAGAACCAGCCGCCTAGATCGGTGCTCCACCCGTTCGCGCTGTCCGAAACGGATGAGCCGAAGAAGTCCGTGCTAATGGAGAACCACGGCAGGAAACTGAAGATGAACGTTGCGGCGCCGGCGCCGATCACACCGACGTCGTTGGTCGCGACGCTACGACCACCGATTTGTACCACGACAGGAATCCCCACTTCGTCTGGTCGGTCGGTCAGGTGGGCCGACCATCTTCCCACGACCCATCCTGACCGCAACAGGAGTCTTACAGCAAGGCCGCAAGACGGAAAGCGTTCGCGTCCGCGCCCCCCGCCCCGCGACCCAAAAACTCCTGGACCGCCCGACGCGGGGGCCTCCCTCGTGGCAGAAGAAGACCCCCCGCGAACAGTGTTACAGCGACCGCATGATGTCAGCCATCAGCCGTGCGGTTTCGCTCGGGGTCTTGCCGACGCGCACGCCGGCCTTCTCCAGAGCCTCCTTCTTCGCCTGCGCGGTGCCCGAGGAGCCGGAGACGATGGCGCCGGCGTGGCCCATCGTCTTGCCCTCCGGGGCGGTGAAACCCGCGACGTAGCCGACGACGGGCTTCGTCACGTGCGCCTCGATGTGGGCCGCCGCGCGCTCCTCGGCATCTCCACCGATCTCGCCAATCATGACGATCGCCGCGGTGGCGGGATCGGCCTCGAAGGCGTCGAGAGCATCAATATGTGTCGTCCCGATGACAGGGTCGCCACCGATACCGACGCATGTGCTAAACCCGAACTCACGAAGTTCGTACATCATCTGGTAGGTGAGCGTGCCGCTCTTGCTCACCAGACCGATCCGCCCACCTGGGGTGATGTCGGCGGGGATGATGCCGGCGTTCGACACGCCAGGGCTTGCGATACCCGGGCAGTTCGGGCCGATGATCCGAGTCGTGCCCTTTGACTGGGAGTAGGCAAAGAACTCGGTGGTGTCATGCACCGGAACGCCCTCGGTGATCACAACGGCGAGCGGGATCGAGGCGTCGACGGCCTCGATCGCGGCGTCCTTCGTGAACTTCGGGGGAACGAAGATCACGGAGACGTTCGCGCCGGTCTCGGCCATGGCGTCGGCCACCGACCCGAAGACCGGAACGCCCTCGACCTGCTGACCGACCTTGCGCGCGTTCACACCGGCGACGACCTTGGTGCCCGCGGCCAGCATCCGCCGGGTGTGCTTGCTGCCCTCGCCGCCGGTGATGCCCTGCACCACCACGCGACTGTTCTCGTCAAGCCAGATTGCCATCGGTTGTGTCCTCCGACCCAGGTCAGGCCGCAGCCGCGGCGAGCTCGGCGGCGAGCTTCGCCGCGCCGTCCATCGTGTCCACCGGCTTGACCACCGCGAGGTTGGCCTCCTTCAGAATCCGGCGGCCCTCCTCGGCGTTGTTGCCGTCGAGGCGCACCACCAGCGGGGTGGTGACGTCTCCGACGATGGCGAGAGCCTGGACGATGCCGTTCGCGACGGCGTCGCAGGCCGTGATCCCACCGAAGATGTTGACGAAGACGCTCTTGACGGACGGGTCGCTCAGGATGATCGACAGACCGTTCGCCATGACCTCGGCCGACGCGCCACCGCCGATGTCGAGGAAGTTCGCCGGCCGCTGGCCACCGAACTCCTCACCGGCGTAGGTCACGACGTCCAGCGTCGACATGACAAGGCCGGCACCGTTACCGATGATGCCGACCTGGCCCTCGAGCTTGACGTAGTTGAGGCCCTTCTCCTTCGCCTTCTGCTCCAGCGGGTCGACGGCGCCGACGTCGACGAGCTCGGCGTTCTCCGGGTGCCGGAAGTCCGCGTTCTCGTCCAGGCTGACCTTGCCGTCGAGCGCGATGACCCGGCCGTCACCGGTGAGGATCAGCGGGTTCACCTCGACCAGCGTGGCGTCGGACCTGACGAACACCTCCCACAGCTTCACCAGCAGCGTGGAGGCGCCGTCGAGCGCCGCTTCCGGCAGCTTGGCCGCGACCGCGATCTCGCGGGCCTTCGCCGCGTCGACGCCGGTCAGCGGGTCGATGTGGATGCGCGCCAGGGCAGCGGGGTTGGTGGCCGCGACCTCCTCGATCTCCATGCCGCCCTCGCGGGAGGCCATGGCCAGGAAGGTCCGGTTGGCGCGGTCGAGCAGGAAGGAGGCGTAGTACTCCTCGGCGATGTTGCTCGCCTGCTCGACGAGGACGGAGTGGACCGTGTGGCCCTTGATGTCCATCCCCAGGATCGCCGACGCCTTCGCGAACGCGTCGTCCGGTCCGTCGGCGACCTTCACACCGCCGGCCTTGCCGCGGCCTCCGGCCTTGACCTGAGCCTTGACGACCACCTTGCCGCCAAGCTCGGTCGCGATCTCACGTGCCTGTTCAGGGGTTGTGGCAATCCTCCCGGTGGGTACCGGTACGCCATGTTCGGCGAAAAGCTTCTTCGCCTGGTATTCGAAGAGATCCACGGTCCGTCCAGTCGGATGCGGTCGGTCAGGGGATGCACAGAACGCCTGCGAGCCTACTGACGAGGCTCCTGGGACGCTCGGAGCCGGACAGCGGGCCGACGTTGATCCCGGTCACCTCCCTGACCGCGGCACCCCCGACCCCACCCCGTCACAGGGGACCCTCGGCCCAGTGGGCCCGGGCGCTTTCGTGGCGGCTCCCACGCACGCAGAACCGCGTCAGACAGGCATGTTTCGGTTCAATTCGCGGCACGGACGGCCGCCGGCACCGGCAACCGAAGGGGCACCACCCAACAGCACGCCGCGTGGCGGACAGTCACCGGGCTCCGACCCTGCCGGAGGCCGCACGTTCCCATAGCCCGACGGTGGACGTTGATATGTCCGATCTCACACGCCCCGATCCGCACACTGATCAGCCTACGGAGGGGCGAACGCAGTCAGATCCGCGTTATCGGTCAGAAAACCGCCCAGACCGCGGTGCCGATGACAAGAGCACTCACGATGCCGAGCCAGCCCAAACCGATGCCGAGCGTGGCGGCGAACGTCCCGCGCCGCGGACGACGGCGCAGCTGCAGCCGGGCGACCAGGCCCAGAACCACCGCGGCGATGCTGCCCACCCCGAAGATCCACAGGATGCCGAGGGCAAGAGAGAGCAGCGCGCACGTGTTCCACTGCTCCAACAGCCGGGTCCGCACCCCTGCCACCCCTGCCATGCGCGGGCCGGGCGGCGCAGGTGGCGGCCCGACGACCCGCGGCCCGGACGGCAGCCCAGCCACCGCTCCCGACGGATCCGGGCCCTGCCCCACCTGCCAGGACCGCGGATCCGGCGGCGCGGTGAGCGGGACGGCATCAGCCGGGCGGAAGGTCGGCTCGCCGTGGCTCGGGGGCTCTCCCTTTCCCTGGCGGTGCTGCTCCCACCCGACGGCCGGCGGTCCACCGGGCAGGGAGCTTCCCTGCGGCCGGTTTCCCGGCAGCGGGCTTCCCGGCAGCGGGCTTCCGGGCGGCGACGTCGGCAGCGGGTAGCTCGGCGGCGACATCGGCACCCGCGCCGCCGGCTCGGAGAACGACGGGGGGCTGGCCGGCGGGACGGGATGGGCCGGCTGCGGCTGTCGTGCCGAGTCGCGTGCCGGGCCCCACGACGGACTCGTGCCCCGCCCCGCGACACCCGGGCCGGAGGTGGCGCGGAAGGACGACGCCGGGGGCGGCGGGCCGACGGGCCCCGCGCGCTGCGGCGGCTGCGGGCTCGCGACCGGAGCCGGTCGCGCCGGGGTCGGCGAATCGGGAGCGGAGACCCCGAAGGCGGGAGACGGGCCCGTCCAGGTCTGTTCCAGGACGGAGCCGGCGGCCCGGTCCGCGTCGGCGACGCCGTGGACCTCGTGGCCGACCAGCGCGGCCAGCACACCGGCCGGGCCCGGCCGGGCCTGCGGTGCCTTCGACAGCGCCTGGGCGACCAGCCCGCGCAGGTAGCCGGGGAGATGGTCGAGATCGGGCTCGTCACGCTGGACGCGCTGCGCCAGCAGGTCGGGAGCCTCCGCGTGGAAGGGGTGCCGGCCGGTCGCAGCGTAGGTCACGCAGCTCGCCCAGGCGAAGACGTCGGCAGCGGTACCGGCTGCCTCGCCGCGCATCTGCTCGGGCGCCATCCACGCGAGAGTGCCGATGACGTGGCCGCTGCGCGTGAGCGTCGCGCTGTCGGTGAGCTGGGCGATCCCGAAGTCGATGACCTTCGGGCCGTCCCAGGCCAGCAGGATGTTCGACGGCTTCAGGTCACGGTGGACAACGCCCACCGAGTGAATGGCCACCAGCGCGTCCGCGAGCCCGACCGCCAGCCCGCGCACCAGGTGGGGTTCCAGCCGCCCCCGGCGACGGACGGCGTCGGCCAGGTTCACACCTTCGACGTACTCGGTCACCATCCACGGCTGGGACGCGGTCGTGTCCGCGTCGAGCACGCTGGCCACGGCTCCGCCGCGCACCCGCAGCGCCGCACGGACCTCACGCTCGAAGCGGAACCGGAACTCGGCGTCCTCGGACAGCTCAGCGGCCGCCACCTTGACCGCGACCGGTTCGGAATCCGGAGTGAAGCCGAGATAGACGGTTCCCATGCCACCGGAACCGATGCGGTTGTGCAGCCGGTAGCGGCCAACCTGTCTCGGGTCTTCCTCCGTCAGCGGTGTGAGCATGACTCCCCTCGCCCGGGCCTGCACCGAACATGACCGCTCCAGGAGCAGAGCAGACCAGAGTATTCCGAACCCTATGACGCATGAGGAAGTGGTCTGCGACGGGCGGCGACCGACACGGCGACCGCGGACGGAGTATTCGTGACGGCACCCGCGAGGCGCATACCGGACGGACCGACCACTGCCCGTGCCGGCGGGGTACCCACGCGAGACCGATCCCACACAGCGTGGCACCGCTGGCCCCGGCACCAGCGAACATCTGTAGGCATGGCGCAACGCAGGAGCATCCCACCGGCCACGGACTGGCGGATCTCGCTGCTGGCCGATGTCATTCGCCGGCCCGCCAGCCCGGGCGCGCCCAACCGCCTGCACTGGCCGGACTACGACGGCCGGTCGGCGCTGTGGTGGGGAACCGGCCCGGTCCAGGGGGTGCCGGCGGTTGTCGCGGTATGGGACTTCACCGTCCACGGGGGCAGCTTCGGTGAGGCCGACGCGGCCGCGTTCACCGCCGCGGCCGGGGCGGCGGTCGCCGGCGCCCTGCCGCTGGTGTCCCTCGTCCGCAGTGGCGGGACCCGACTGCAGGAAGGCGTCGCCGGGCTCGTGGGCCTGGCCCGGGTCTCCCTCGCCCTCGGCGAGGTGACCCGCGCCGGCCTCGCGCACATCGCTGTGTCGGACCACCCCACGACCGGCGGCATGTGGGTCACCGTGGGGTCCCGGGCCGATCTGCGCTGCGCGGTCCTCGGCGCGACCGTCGGCTTCGCCGGACCCAGGGTCGTCGCCGCCGTGACCGGTGAACTGCCCCCGCCGAACAGTCACACCGCGCTGTCCGCCCAGGCTGCGGGGCTGGTGGACGCAGCCGTCGAGCCGTCCGAGGTCGCGGACTGGCTCCGTCGGGCGCTGTGCTCGGTCGGGCCCCCGGGACCGGCCACCGCGGTCGCCCACGGAACTCCGGCCGACAGCGGCGACAGCGGCGACAGCGGCGACAGCGGCGACAGCGGCCGCGGCCGCGGCGGCGGCGGCGAGAACGGTCATGCGGAAGACCACCGCGGCGGGTGGGAACAGGTGCAGGTCGCGCGGCGCGGGCCCCGCCGGGCCGCCGGGATCATCCTTGGCGACCTGCTGCCCGACGGCGTGGACCTGGCCGGACCGGACCGGACCGTGCGGGCCCGGGCCGGCCGGCTGGCCGGCACACCGGTTGTCGGAGTCGCGCTGGCGGCCGGACGCGACGAGGCACCCGGCCCGGACGGCTACCGCCTGCTCACCCGCGCGGCCGACCTCGCCGGGCGGCTGGGTCTGCCCCTGCTCACCCTGGTCGACACGCCCGGAGCGGCCTGCGGGCCGGTGGCCGAGGCGGGCGGTGTCGCGAGGGAGATCGGCGCGGCGATGGCAGCCGTGCTCGACTGTCCCTCCCCGACAATCTCGATCGTTCTTGGCGAGGGCGGCTCCGGGGGTGCGCTCGCTGCCTGCTGCACCGACGTCGTCCTGCTGTCTCCCGACAGCTATCTGACCGCTCTGTCACCGGAGGGCGCAGCCACCACCCTGCGGATCACCCCGGCCGCGGCCGCGGACAGCGCGGGCCTGCTTCCCAGCGATCTGACCAGGTTGGGCTTCGCGGACGGCGTCCTCGCCCGCAGCGACACCGATCTGCCCGGTCTGACACACCCCGTCAGGGATCACCTGCAGGCGCTTACCAGGGGTGACAGCAGCGTCCGCCTTGCGGCAAGAAGAGCAAAATGGTCGACAGGCTTGGGTGGCTTTCAGTAGCGTCGGTCACCCGCCCTGCCACCAACGCAGGCCCGCACGAAGGGGACGGTCATCGACACCCGGCTGTTCACCCGGATCGCAGCGCCCCAGCTCGACGGGGTGAAGGGGCTCGTGGTCGAGGCGGCCTGCATCGCCACCCACGCCGTGCTCTACCCGGCCGCCGTGATCGGGCGCCGGCGCGACGGCGGCCCGGCCGACCACTACCGCCTCGGCGATCTGACTCCCCTGCAGCGCGGGCTGATCGTCGGGGACCCGACGACCGCGCGCACACCGGTGCTGCTGGTGCACGGCCTGGTCGACAACCGGTCGGTGTTCGCCCGACTGGAGCGCTCCCTGCGCCGGCGCGGCTTCACGACCGTGACGGAGATCGATGTCCCACTGTTCGCGACCAGTGTCGAGGCCGCGGCGGAGCAGCTCGCCGAGACGGTCCGCCAGGTCGTCGGGCGGCACGGGCATCCCGGCGTGCACATCGTCGCTCATTCCCTCGGCGGGCTCGTGGCCCGCTACTACGTGCAGCGGCTTGGCGGCGGCGACCACGTCCACACACTGGTCACGCTGGCGACGCCACACAACGGGACCCGGCTCGCCCGCCGGCTCCCCCGGGTGGCCGCGTACCGGGTCCTGGCCCAACTGCGGCCAGGATCGTCGCTGCTGCGTGACCTCGACGAGCCGGCACCCGGGGTCGGAACCCGCTTCGTCGCTGTCGCGGGGGGCCTGGACACGATCGTCCGTCCAGACGAGGCGAGGCTCATCCACCCCGATCTGATCGCCGAGAACATCCTGGTGGACGGGGCTGGCCACCACAGTCTGCCGTTCAGCAGCGCGGTCGCACACATGATCGCCGGTGTGCTCGCACCCACCCCCACGCCGGCACGGACGTCCGCAGATCGGCACGAAGGTGCTACACCTTTGCGGCTAGTTGGAAGCATCTGTCCGAAACAGACGGTGTAGCCTCCTCCTCGGTTTATGGGATCCCTCCTCCCTCCGGTCCTCCGGCGGGTGCCTTGCGACCATGGGAGTGCGCGTTGACGCGACCGCAGTTCCCGAGATCCGAGCACGGAGAACGCCGACGCAGAGATGCCCCGCCCGTTGACGGGCAGGGCGCGTCCGTGCCCGGAAGATCGGGATTCGCCGCCGTTCAGCTACGGCGTACAGGAGTTGCCACGGCGGTGGTTTCCACCATCGGCCTGGCCATGATCAATACGACCGGCATCGCGCATTCCGAGGCGCCGGCGCAGCTGGAGGCCAATCCCTCCGGCACCGTGGTCGGAGCGTCCTTGCTTTCGGCCGGCAGCAGCGTGCAGGCCGGCGGCACCGCCGTGACCACGCAGGTCGTGGTCGCCGCCGGCGGCACGGACGATCTGCACGGCGGCGGCCCCGCCAACGGCGAGTCCGCGGAGGCGCAACGCCGGCTGGGTGACCTGCTCCAGGCCCGCGACGAGATCGTCGGCCGGGAGGCCCTCGCCGTGGTGGCCCAGCGCAACGCGGCGATCGCCGCGGAGGCGGAGCGGGCCGAGGCGGCGCGCTGGGTGCGCCCCATCGAGGCCCGGATCACCCAGGGCTTCGGCGGCTCGAACCATCACATCGGGGTGGACTTCGGCGCCGCCCACGGAACACCGATCCACGCCGCGCATCGCGGGACGGTGATCTATGCGGGCTGGGAGACGGGATACGGGAACTTCGTGCAGATCATGCACGAGAACAACGTGGTCACCAGCTACGGCCATCTCTCCCGTATCGATGTCCGTCTCGGCCAGGAGGTCGCCACCGGCCAACAGATCGGCCTGGAGGGCAACACCGGCAGGTCCACCGGGCCGCATCTGCATTTCGAGGTCCGGCTGAACGGCCAGTACGGGACCAAGGTCGACCCGCTGACCTGGCTCGCCGGCCACGGCGTCCACTACTGACCGCCGGGCCGTCAGCCCCGGGGCAGCCGGTGAACCACGACCCCGCCGGTCCTGGCCTGGCTGGTCGCGGGGCGCCCCGCGACCAGCCAGGCCAGGGTCCGTCAGAGCTTCTCCACCGGGGCGTACCGCAGCAGCAGGTCCTTCGTGCCCGTGCCGGAGCCGAAGTCCACCTTCGCCTGGCGGGAGTCACCGACCCCGCTGGTCGCGACGACGACGCCGAGGCCGAAGGTGTCATGGGTGACCCGGTCGCCGGGGCTCAGGTCGACGATGGGGCGGCTGGCCGGCCGGGCGCTCCGCGCCGCGAACGGGGAGTTCTGCGGCCGGGGCCCTGCCCCACCTGACCCGGACCCGGACCCGGAGCCACCGGACCCGAAGCCGCCGGACCCGCCGGAGCCGCTGGAGAACCGGCCGCCCGCGGGGGCCGGGGCCGGCTCAGGCAGCCTGCGCCAGTCGACAAGCGACTCGGGGACCTCACCCAGGAACCGCGACGGCGGGTTGTACGCCGGCTGCCCCCAGGCGCTGCGCACCTGTGACCGGGTGAGGTACAGCCGGGCGCGGGCGCGGGTGACACCGACATAGGCGAGCCGCCGCTCCTCCTCCAGCCCGGTCGGGTCGCCGAGAGTACGCAGATGCGGGAACACACCGTCCTCAAGTCCGGTGAGGAAGACCACCGGGAACTCCAGCCCCTTGGCGCTGTGCAGGGTCATCAGCGTGACCACCCCGTCGGAGCCGTCGTCGTCGGGGATCTGGTCCGCGTCGGCGACGAGGGACACCTGCTCCAGGAACTCGGCGAGAGTGCCCTCGGGGCGCCGCTCGGCGAACTCCTGGACAACCCCGACCAGCTCACGCAGGTTCTCGACCCGGCCCTGAGCCTCGATCGTGTCCTCGGCGACGAGCTCGGAAAGGTAGCCGGTCCGCTCCAGCGCGGCCTCGATCACCGCCAGCGGGCCCTCGGGCAGCAGCTCGCGCAGGCCGTCGAGCAAGGCGGCGAAGTCCCGAACGGAGCGAGCCGACCGGGCGGCGACGCCGGGCACCTCGTCGACCCGGGTGAGCGCCTCCGCGAACGGGATCCGCTCCCGCTCCGCGAAGGCCGACAGCATCGCCTCGGCGCGGTCCCCGATGCCCCGGCGGGGGACGTTGAGGATGCGCCGCAGGTTCACCGTGTCCGTCGGGTTGGCCAGTACCCGCAGGTAGGCGAGGAGGTCACGGACCTCACGCCGCTCGTAGAAGCGGACACCGCCGACGACCCGGTAGGGCAGGCCGACCCGGATGAAGATCTCCTCGAACACGCGGCTCTGGGCGTTCGTCCGGTAGAAGACCGCGACGTCTGCCGGCCGGGCCAGCTTCTCGTCGCCGAGACGGTCGATCTCCTCGGCGACGAAGGCGGCCTCGTCGTGCTCGTTGTCGGCGACGAACCCGACGATCCGCTCACCGTCACCGGCGTCGGACCACAGGCGCTTGGGCTTGCGCTGGGCGTTGCGGGCGATGACCGCGTTGGCCGCCGAGAGAATGGTCTGGGTGGACCGGTAGTTCTGCTCCAGCAGGATGACGGCCGCGTTCGGAAAGTCCTCCTCGAACTCGACGATGTTGCGGATGTTCGCCCCGCGGAACGCGTAGATCGACTGGTCGGCGTCACCGACCACGCACAGCTCCGCCGGAGGAACCGCACCAGACGGCGGGACCGCACCGGCACCGGCCTCGGCCTCGGGGTCGCCCGAGTCGGCCGCACCTGCCCGGCCCGGCCGGCCGACGAGCTCGCGGATGAGGACGTACTGGGCGTGGTTGGTGTCCTGGTACTCGTCGACCAGCACGTGCCGGAACCGGCGGCGGTAGTGCTCGGCGACGTCCGGGAAGGCCTGGAGCAGGTTGACCGTGGTCATGATCAGATCGTCGAAGTCCAGCGCGTTCGCCTGCATGAGGCGTTGCTGGTAGGCGGCGTACACCTCGGCGACGGTGCGCTCGATGTGGTTCGCTGCCCGGTCCCTGGCCGCCTCCCAGTCGACGAGCTCGTTCTTCAGCGCGCTGATGGCCACCGCCAGCCCTTTGGCGGTGTGCCGCTTGGGGTCGAGATCGAGATCCCGGGTGACCAGAGTGATCAGGCGCTGCGCATCCGCCGCGTCGTAGATGGAGAAGGAGGAACCGAAACCGAGGCGGCTGGCCTCCGAGCGGAGGATGCGCACGCAGGCCGAGTGGAAGGTGCTGACCCACATCGCCCGGGCCCGCCCGCCGACAAGGGCCTCGACCCGCTCCCGCATCTCGCCGGCGGCCTTGTTCGTGAAGGTGATCGCGAGGATCTCCCCCGGCCGCGCACCCCGGGCTGCCAGCAGGTAGGCGATCCGGTGGGCCAGCACCCGGGTCTTACCGGACCCGGCACCGGCGACGACGAGCAGCGGGGCGCCCGCATGCACCACGGCCGCGTGCTGCTGGGGGTTGAGCCCTTCCAGCAGTTCGTCGGGGTCGAGGTGGGGCGGTCGGGGGCGGCCCGCGCCGGCCTCCAGCACTGCCGGACCGAAGCCGGGGCCGGGCCGGTCACCGCCTGTGGCACCACCACGCGGCCCAGGGCCGGCAGGAGCCGCCGGGCCGGCTGGCGAACCGCCGTCGACCAGGCCCCCGGGGCCGAAGGTGTCGTCGAAAAGAGTGCTCATCAGACCTCGATCGTACGTTCGACGGACGAACCGCCCGACGCCGTGGTCAGGCCGGCCACCGCGTCATGATGCCGGGCGGGTCCGACACTTCCACGGCCGGCCCCGGCCCCGGCGGCCGGGTCTCATCCCACCCGCGCGGCGAGCGCCGCGACCCGCCTGTCGACAGCCGGGTCGAGGTTGCCACCGGAAAGGATGACGGCTGTCGGCCCGGAGGCGAGGTGCGGCATCCGCAGGAGTGCGGCGACTCCGGCGGCACCCGCGGGCTCCACCCGGTGGCCGGCACGCCGCAGGACGACCATCCCGTCCCAGAAGGCGTCCTCGTCGACCGTGACGACGTCATCCACCAGTCGTGCGGCCAGCGCGAGGGTCAGTCGACCGGGGGCACCTACCGCCATCCCGTCCGCGATGGTGCCCGCCGGTGGCTGCTCGCGGCCGTCGCCGGCCGCCGTACCGGACGCGCTGCCCCCGGGCGGCACGGTCAGGCGGCTGCCGGCGTGGAAGGAGGCGGCGAAGGCGGGCGCGGCGGCCGCCTGGACACCGATCACGCGGACGTCCGGGCGCTGGTTCCTGATCGCCACCGCCAGCCCGCACAGCAGGCCGCCGCCGCCCACCCCGGTGATCACGGTCGACAGGTCCGGGATCTGCTCCAGGAGCTCCAGGCCGATCGTGCCCTGGCCGGCGACAACCGCCTCGTCGTCGAACGGGTGCACCAGGAACGCGCCGCTGTCGGCGGCGTAGGCCGCCGCTGTGCGGATGGCGGCGTCCACGCCTCCCGAAACGTGCTCGACCCGAGCGCCCAGGCTGCGGGTCCGGGCCACCTTCGCCGGGTTCGCGCCCTCCGGCACGAAGATCGTCGCGGCGGCGCCGAACCGGGCAGCGGCGAAGGCGACACCCTGGGCATGGTTGCCCGCGCTCGCGGCCACCACCCCCCGCGCGCGGGCCCGCGGGCCCGCGGCAGCGATCCGGTTGTAGGCGCCACGCAGCTTGAACGAACCGGTGTGCTGCTCGTGCTCGCACTTGAGCCACACCGGTGAGCCCGGGTCCCCGGTGATCTCCGGGGCCACGACGACCCGGGTGCGGCGCGCGACACCGCTCAGGCGGGCCGCCGCTGCCCGCACGTCGGCGGCATCGACCGGCAGCACGTCCCCGCCGACCGAACGGAGGGCGTTGTCCCGCCCGCGGGGGCCGGTGCGTGCGCCGAGCGCATGGCAGGCGGACTGTGCCGGGCGTGCACGGTCCGGGCGGGGCAGACCCACCCGCACGCTGATCCGGGCGGAGGCGACCGCCGCTCCGCCCTGGCGATCTCCGGCGCCGTCGGCATCATCCGTGCCGCCTGGATCGTCCGCGGGGGACGCCGGGGCAGCAACGACCGACGGCCGGCGTACCGATGGTGATGTCATCAACACTCTCCTGGTGGCTCGGCGGCCACCTCCACCTGCGGCCGCGGCAAACAAAAAAGCCCCCCGCCAGAGGGCGGAAGGGCTCGGCGCGCGACCCGCTCGGGGCGGTCGCGCGCCTACGTAATCACCATGAGGGACCGCGGCACCTCTCCAGGGTGCGCCGCGGCGGGGACGTAGTCAAACCAGGCCTACGCCCATCCGCGCACGTACTGCCTGGACGGGCGCCCGTTCGGCCCGGCGCCGGGCCGCGTGCCCAGCTCGCACCGATCTTGGCCGGCCAGCACGCGCGGAACCGTGGCCCGCGCCAGGCGTTCGCCCGTCACCCCCGTGGTTCGCCCGTCGCCCACGTGGACGGGGGACGGCTGGCCCACCAGCCCGACACCTGATCGAGCGCCTACGACGACCAGTGCTCGAGGGACGGGCGATATTGGCGCCGAAGCAGAGAAGAGAGGTTGCTCTATGTCAACAACTCCGACGTTAGGGGCCTATTATCCCTAATGTCCGGTTCGACAACGAGTGAGCCGTTACCGGCGCATAGAGTGACAATGCCGAGCGGCCAACAAGCGGCGAGCCTGCGCGTGAATCATCGCGCCACGAACGCCGTGTGAACCAGGGGCCGAACCCGCAACCAACCGACGCGAGAATGAGCGGCGGACACACCCACGGGAAGCCACCGCGCAGTGCGCAGATCCCGATGACCCCACCACAACCGAACAGCCGGCCACCCGTCCGCCGGGACACGGCATCTCACCCGGCAGGACGGGACCTACCGCACACCCGGCGGGACCGCGGCCACAATACGCGCGCCCTGGCAGCCGCTATCGGGCGCCAGCGGCCGCATCCGCACGAAATCCACGACTGCGGCACTGACCGACACTGACCACCGCAATGGCGAAACATGTATTTCCCAACGCAACACATCACCGCATACGCCCTGGTGACGGTTCCGGCGAGGCCCCCGTGCCCCGGCCGGGCCGCGCGCGGCCCGGCGCAGCCAGGTGTCGCCGCGCTGCCGCCGCACCACCGCCGCACCGGCAACAGCGGTACGGAGCAGCGGTGCGGCGGCAGCGCGGGCGGCGGTACAGCCGCGGCCCGAAGCGGGTGCGGAGGCGCGCGAACCGGCCGCCCGCAGGCCTGCGCGAGCCGCCGGCGGCAAGCTGTTCGCTACTCCCACTCAATCGTGCCGGGCGGCTTCGACGTGATGTCGTAGACGACCCGGTTGACCTGCGGTACCTCGTTCACGACCCGGTTGCTGATGCGCTCGAGCAGCGCCGCCGGCAGCCGGGCCCAGTCCGCCGTCATCGCGTCCTCGCTGGTCACCGCGCGCAGGACCACGGGGCAGCCGTAGGTCCGTTCGTCGCCCTGGACCCCCACCGACCGGACGTCGGCGAGCAGGACCGCGAAGACCTGCCAGATCTCCCGGTCGAGACCCGCCTTGCGGATCTCCTCCCGCACCACGGCGTCGGCGGCGCGCACGATGTCGAGCCGTTCCGGCGTCACCTCGCCGATGATCCGCACGGCCAGGCCGGGGCCGGGAAAGGGCTGCCGCCAGACGATGTCCTCGGGCAGTCCGAGTTCCTCACCGAGCCGGCGAACCTCGTCCTTGAAGAGCGTGCGCAGCGGCTCCACCAGGGCGAACTGAAGGTCGTCCGGCAGCCCGCCGACGTTGTGATGCGACTTGATCTTGGCGGCCGTCGGCGAGCCGGACTCGATGACGTCCGGGTAGAGCGTGCCCTGCACCAGGAAACCGATGTGCGCCCCCTCGGTCTCGGCGGCGCGGGCGTCGAGCTCGCGGGCGGCCTCCTCGAAGACCCGGATGAACTCCCGCCCGATGATCTTGCGCTTCTGTTCCGGGTCGGTGACTCCCGCCAGCGCCGCGGCGAACCGGTCGGCCGCCTTCACATGCACGAGGTCGATGCCGGTGGAGGCGACGAAGTCCCGCTCGACCTGCTCCGCCTCGCCGGCGCGCAGCAGCCCGTGGTCGACGAACACACAGGTCAGGGCGTCACCGACCGCGCGCTGTACCAGGGCGGCGGCCACCGCCGAGTCAACTCCACCGGACAGCCCACAGATGAGGCGCCCGCCGCCGACCTGCCTGCGTACCGAGGCGACCGCCTCGTCGACGATGTTGAGCATCGTCCAGGATGGCCGGCAGCCCGCACCCACGAGCAGGAAGTGGCGCAGGACGTCCATCCCGCGGTCGCTGTGCACCACCTCGGGGTGGAACTGCACACCGTAGAGCCGGCGGGCGGGGTCCTCGAACGCGGCGACCGGCGTGGACGGGGTGGAGGCGGTGACCCGGAACCCGGGCGGGGCCCCGGTCACGGAGTCGCCGTGGGACATCCATACCTGCTGCGAGGTGGGCAGATCCGCGAAGAGCACGCCAGGGTCGTCGACGCGCAGGCGGGTCGCGCCGTACTCGGCGGTACCCGTGCGGGCGACCGTTCCGTCCAGCGCCTGGGCCATCACCTGGTGGCCGTAGCAGATCCCCAGGACGGGGACCCCGGCGGAGAACAGCGCCGGATCGACCCGCGGCGCACCCGGCGAGTACACCGACTTCGGGCCCCCCGACAGGATCAGCGCCGCCGGACGGCGGGCCAGGATCTCCGCCACCGGCGTGTCCCACGGGACGATCTCCGAGTACACATGGCACTCACGAACGCGGCGCGCGATCAACTGGGCGTACTGCGCACCGAAGTCGATCACGAGAACCGTGTCGTATCCGGGATGTGCATCGGTGGAGCCATAGCTGCCACGAGGTGACTCGTTCACCCATCAAGCGTACGGAGCCCGCGGCGGGCCCGCGCCGGGTGGCACGACCGCCGGCACTGCCGCCACATTGGACGTGTCTTCGGAGCGCCCGGACGAACCAGCCGGCGAACCACCTCCGAAGACCATGAAGCCCGGATCGGATCGCAAAGGTCGGAGAAGGGCACCGGTGAGTGATGCATCGGCCGACTGACAGTGCCCGCAGAGATGGGCATCGGTGACAAACGTGGACGGCAAACCGCCACAACTGGCCCGCGCTCCACAACGGGCGTACGGTAGGCGCCTTTCGGGTGCTCACTCTGTACCGCTAAGGTGCGTTGTGAGGGACATCCGGGCCCCGATACCGAGCCATCCTGGTACGACCTGTTCCGGGAGGCTGGCGGAGAGGTTGCGAAGGTACGTGCGCAGACAACCGATGGCCAGCACCACGGGCATGGCCGCAGATCAGCCGCCGATGCCGGCTGCTGGTTCGCCCGTCGAAGGCGACGGGCATCACGACGACCAGCCCCCCATGCCGCCGCGCCCGGAAAGATCCGGCCGCCGCGGCCTCCGCCAGTTGGTGACCGACCCGACCAACTGGCGGGTGCGCACCAAACTGATCGCAATTCTTGCCGTACCGGTCGTGGCCATCCTGGTCAACTCGTCGATCCAGGCGGCGTCGGTTCTGACCAGCACGCGTGATGTCAACCGAATCCGCGATCTCATCGAGATCAACAGGTCGGCCGCACCTCTGATCTACGCCCTGCAGCAGGAGCGGACGTTCACCACCAGTTTCGTGGCCACCCGGCCCGGCGGCGTCGCGCCGTCGGTGGAGGTCCTGCAGACCGCGGTGGACGACGCTCTCGCCGGCTACCGGAGCGCAGCCGACCGCCGCCGGGGCTCCTTCGGCCCGGAGGTCAACGAGGCGCTGGTCAACGCTGACACGGCACTGGGCCGGATCGAGGGCATCCGTACCTCGATCGTGCGGATCGCGGACCCGGACTCGGTGCGCACCGCCTACAAGCCGATCATCGACTCGCTGATCGACCTCGTGATCCTCATCCCGCAGGGAAATGACGATCAGGAACTACTCACCAGCGTCAACGCGAATGATCACCTTGTCCGGGCGGACGAGGAACTCGCCAACGCACAGGCGCTTGCGCACGGCGTCATCGTCGGTGCGCAGCCATTCTCGACCGACGACTACCGTGAGTTCCTCACCACCCACTCGCAGCGCACCGAACTGATTCGCGCATTCGAGAGAGATGCGACGCCCGCCCAGCTCGCTACCTACCGTGACAATGTCAGCGCTGAGAATCCGGACATCGCGCTCACCGCTCTGTATACGGAGCAGATTCTCGACGCTCCTACGGACGTGCCACTGACGACACCGGCGGCGCCCGCGTCCGACAAGTGGGCGCGCGTGACCAAGGAGACCCTCGACCGCAGCAACGAGGTCAGCGCCAGTCTGGTCAACGACGCCGACGACCGGGTTGACGAGCTGCGCGGCGGAATCCAGCGCGGGGCCCTGCTCTCCGGTCTGCTGATCGTCTTCATTCTCGCCACCGCGCTGCTCGCGGCCGTGGTCGTCGCCCGGTCACTCGTCCGGCCGCTGCTCTCGCTGCGGACCGCCGCCCTCGATGTCGCCGGGCGCCGACTGCCCGAGGCTGTCCGCCGCCTGCGTGACTCCACCGACCAGACCCTCGACGACGACGTCGAAGCGATCGGTATCGACTCCGACGAGGAGATCGGTGAAGTCGCGCGGGCGTTCGACGCCGTGCACCGCGAGGCGGTCCGGCTCGCCTCCGAGCAGGCTGTCCTGCGGAACAACGTCAACGCGATGTTCGTGAACCTCTCCCGGCGAAGCCAGGGCCTCGTCGAGCGCCAGCTTCGCCTGATCGACGACCTGGAGAACCGCGAGCAGGACCCGGACCAGCTCGCCAACCTCTTCAAGCTCGACCACCTCGCCACCCGTATGCGGCGGAACAACGAATCCCTGCTCGTCCTCGCCGGGACGGACACCGCACGCCGGTGGACGCACCCGGTGCCGGTCAACGAGGTCGTCCTCGCCGCCATCTCCGAGGTGGAGCAGTACACCCGGGTGAAGCAGACCGGCGCGGCGCCGGTCTCCATCGCCGGAAGCGGTGTCAGCGACGTGGTCCATCTGATCGCCGAGCTGCTGGAGAACGCCACCTCCTACTCGCCGCCCGTCACCGACGTCGCGGTGTCCAGCCACTCGCTGGGCCCCGGCGCCGGCGCGATGATCGAGATCGAGGACCAGGGCATCGGCATGCCCGCCAAGGAGCTCGAACGGGTCAACGAGCGGCTCGCGAACCCGCCGGTCGTCGACGTCTCCGTCTCGCGGACGATGGGTCTGTTCGCTGTCGGCCGGCTGGCCGGCCGCCACGGCATCCGGGTCCAGCTGCGCGAATCCGCCTCCGGCGGTATCACCGCCGTCGTCCGGCTGCCCGCCAAGCTGGTCACCGGCGACAGCGGTGCACTGCCGAGCGGACCGCGCCCGGCAGCGATCGCCCCCGCGAACGGGCGGGACGCCGGTTCGGCCGGCGGCCGTGGCCCCGCCGGTCCGCCCGCGCTTCCACCCGCGCCCGAGCGCAACGGCATCGGGTCGGGCCTGCAGACCACGAACTTCAACCCGATCGTCGACCCGGCGACCGCCTCGGCCGCAGGTGGCTCGTCCGTTGCCCCCGGCGGCAACGGTGCCGGGTTCGGGCAGGCACCGGGCGGTGGCTTCACCAGCCCCGGCGGAGCATCGCTGTTCGGTGGGCCCCGCCCGCCCCGGCCCGACTCCGCCGAACCGGCTGGCCGCGGTGAGCGGGGCGGCTGGGGCGAACGGGACGACCGGGCCGGGCGCAACGGCCAGTTCGCCCGGGACTCCGGCAGCGGGCCCGGTTCCACCGGGCCCGACCGGTTCGACGCCGGCCCGCCTGCCGGCTTCCCCGACCAGGGGCGTACCGGTCCCGAGGATTCCGCCGAGTACCCGCTCGAGGCCTTCGACTCCGGCTCCCTGCCCCCCCGGGGCGGCACCGGCTACGACCAGGGCGATTACGACCAGGGCGGTTACGCCGAGGGGCCGCACACCGGCGAGCACCCCTACACCTACCCGCTGGAGACCGGCGGGCGGCGGGCTGAGACCGGCCCACAGCACACCGGGCCGCAGCAGCACACCGGCCCGCGCGGGTACACCGGCCCGCAGGAGCTCACCGGTCCCCGGGAGCACACCGGCCCGCTGGAACTCCCCGGGCACCTGGACCGGTCCGGCCCGAACCGGGTCCCGGACGCCGGGCGAGGGCTCACCGACTCCAACGGCTACCCGCCCGCGGACGTCCGAGGTGGGGACGACCTGTCTGGCCCGCTGCAGATCGGGCTGCCCTCGGGGCCGAACCAGGTCTACAGCGAGCCTGACACCGACGCGCTGTCACGCCCGGGCGGAGTGTTCAACCGCGGTGCCGGGCGGCCCGCACCCGACACGGGTGACCCGTTCCCGCGCACCGGCCCGGGCCTGGCTGCGGCTTTCCGCGGGAACCGGGAGATCGGCCCGGGCGAGACCGGCCCGAACCAGAGCTCCACGTTCGGGCGCGCCGAGGACACCGGCGAGACGGCGACGGGCGAGCTGGAGGGCGACGACACCTTCACCACGCCGATCTTCGACTCGGTGTCGGCCTGGTTCCAGCGCAAGACCCCGTCACCCGCGAACGGCGCCGGCAACGGCAACGGCAACGGCGCGGTGAACGGCCGGGCTGCCGCGGGCCGCCCCGCGCCGGCCCGCGGGCAGGCACCGGCGGGCCCGCCCGTCCAGGCCACACCGCTGCCCCGGCGGGCCCAGCCACCGGCTCCCGCCCGACCGGGCACCGGCATCCAGCCGCCAGGCGCACCGAGGTCACCGCTCCGCGGCGAGCCGGCACTGGACTCCCCCGGCCGGGGGATCCGCCGCCCCGGCCCCGGCGTGCAGGTCCCTGCCGCCGCGGCGCAGGCTCCCCGCCAGGTGCCGCAGACCGGTCCGCAGCCCATGGCTCCCGCCGGGCAGGCGCCGGACGGATCCTGGTCGTCCGCGGGCGACGAGGGCTGGAAGGCTGCGGAGCAGCTCCGCCAGCCCACTGCCGGCGGCACCACCCGGTCCGGACTCCCGGTTCGAGTTCCCATGACCCATCTCGTGCCCGGCAGCGCCGAACCAGCGCCCAGCCGGCGTCCCCCCGAGCCGGCGGCGACACGCTCCCCACAGGCCGTCGGTGGCCGGCTCGCCAGCTTCTACCAGGGCGTGCGGCAGGGACGTGATGTCGGAGTTGACACCACGAGAAACCCCCGACGTGATGCGCAGGAGGAACGGTGACACCCGTGAGTTCCGAGGCCCAGAACCTCAACTGGTTGATCAACAACTTTGTTGACCGGGTTCCGGGCGTCGCCCACACCGTGGTGGTTTCCGCCGACGGACTGCTGCTGGCCGTCTCGGACGGTTTCCCCCGGGACCGGGCCGACCAGCTCGCCGCGGTGGCGTCGGGGCTGGTGAGCCTCACCGGCGGCGCCGCCCGGGTCTTCGAGGCCGGCGCGGTGACGCAGACCGTCGTCGAGATGGAGCTGGGCTTCCTGTTCATCATGGCCATCAGTGACGGGGCCAGCATGGCCGTCCTCGCCGCACCGTCCTGCGACATCGGGCTGGTCGGCTACGAGATGGCGTTGCTCGTCAGCCGCGCCAAGGACGTCCTCACGCCGGCCCTGCGGGCCGAGCTGCAAGGGACGCTTCCGCGGTGAACGGTAAGTCCAGGGAGTCAGGGTGAGCATCGATCCCGAGAACGCGCCCGGACCGGTCGTCCGTCCCTACGCGATGACCGGCGGGCGAACTCGGTCACGCTACGAGCTCGCCATCGAGGCACTCGTCTTCACGACCCCGCTCGGTGAGGAGCGGGCACTAAGCCTCAACCTGGAGCAGCAGACCATCGCCGCGATGTGCCGGCAGGTGCGGTCAATCGCTGAGATCGCAGCCGGTCTGAGGGTGCCTCTCGGGGTCGCCCGCGTCCTGGTAGGCGATATGGCGGACGAAGGCTTCGTCCGCGTCCACCAGCAGCCGGACCGCGATGAGGCGCCGGATCTCGCGTTGCTCGAAAGGGTTCTCAGTGGCCTTCGAAAGCTCTGACCACCGACGGGTCAACTCCGCCGTCGCCACGACCTCGGTCAAGATCGTGGTGGCGGGTGGGTTCGGCGCCGGCAAGACGACGTTCGTGGGCTCCGTGTCCGAGATCGTCCCGCTGCGCACCGAGGCCGTCATGACCGAGGCCGGCGCGCACGTCGACGACCTCACACACCTCGTGGACAAGACCACCACGACCGTGGCAATGGACTTCGGCCGTGTCTCCCTCGACGAGGACCTGATCCTCTACCTGTTCGGGACGCCCGGGCAGTACCGGTTCTGGTTCATGTGGGACGACATCGTGCGTGGCGCCATCGGCGCGATCGTGCTGGCCGACACCCGGCGCCTCGCCGACTGCTTCGCCGCCGTCGACTACTTCGAGCAGCGCCAGCTGCCGTTCGTCGTCGGGGTGAACTGCTTCGACGGCATCCTGCGACACTCCATCGAGGATGTCCGGGAGGCACTGCAGATCAACCAGGCCGTCCCGATCATCACCTGTGACGCCCGCAACCGCGACTCCACCAAGACCGCCCTGATCGCGGTGGTCGAGCACACGATGACGCGCGCGGCGGCGCGTACCTGACCCGAGGCCGCGGGGTCGACCGCCCCGCTGCCCCCACGCCGTCTGCGTCACCGGGACCGGCCGCCCCGCACGTCAGTTGACCTCCTCGGCCTGCAGGTCAATCATCCTCTGGTCAGGCTCGACGATGACGTTGAGCCCGGGGGTGGTGGCACTGACGACGTGCAGGCCGAATTCGTTGTTCTGCTGCGTCCACACCCCGCCGGCCAGCGGGACACTCGCGACGTTCTTCGGCAGCTGTTTCGCCTGGTCCCCGAAGGTGACGGGGCCGACAACAGTGCGGGCCTGCTGCAGCCTGGAGATCGCATCGGCGATCCCCTGCGGCTCGTCGATGGATTCGACGGTGACGAGTGCCTGCGCGAGCACCTCGAACATCGCGTGGGTGAACCCCAGGATCGGGGGCCAGGGCCGCCCTTTGTCGTCGTTGTACTCGGCCGCGATCTCCTCCGCCGTACGCTGGGTGAGATAGCTGCGGAACTGGTGCCGCGGGGACCAGCCCACCTCGGTCGAGAATCCCTTCGCAGCGACACCGAAGGCCTGCAGGTCGTCGCGGAAGAGAAGTGCCCGCGACAGGCACACGATGTGCGGCCGATAGTTCTGCTCGTTCAGCTCGCGCCAGAACGCGGAGAAGTCCGTCACGTTGGGCACGCCGGCGACAATGGATACCTCGTTCTCGACGATGTTCCGCACTATCGACGAGTAGGAGCGGGCGTCCACGTTGTAGCGGTAATCCTCCGGCCTCCCGACGATCTGGAAGCCTTCCTCCCCCAGTTTGGGCAGACCGTAGTCGGGATTGGCGAACGCGTCGCCCTCCTGGTCCCGCGGTAGCAGCAGCGCCACGCTGCGGGGGACCTCCAGCGGGCCCCACATGCCCCGGTAGGCCGCCCGCAGATCGGCCATGCCCCAGTTGAGGTGGTACGTCCAGACGAACGGCCGCTGCGGATCACCGCCGCGAGCGTAGAACCAGGCCTCCCACGGCACCGCGGACGAGATACAGGGAACTCCCTGTGCCTCGCAGATGTCGGACACCGGGTTCACGTTGTCCGCAGTGCCACCGACCAGAACGACGTCGACCCGGTCGGTGAAGATGAGGTCGGCGGCGGCGGAGGCGGCTCTGTTGCGGTCGGACTGCCCGTCCCGGACGAAGATCTCCACCGGCAGCGTGTTCCTGCCGACCCGGATGCCGTCCTTGAACTGGTTCCGCATCCGCTCGACAACATGATTGTCGACGTCGGCGTAGTTCCGCAGTGCGCCGGTTTGCGGGCTGACCATGCCGATACGCACCGCACGACTGCCGCTGCCGCTCGAACCACCGCCGCAGGCGGCAAGCAGGGCAGCCGACGGAACCGCAGCCGCGGCCATTCCCGCCGCCTTGAGAAGGCCCCGGCGATCGACCAGCCGCCAGCCCTCCGGACGCATCTCGACGCGGGGCCCGGCCGGGCTCTCCGGCGCCGTGACCAGGTCCGCTCCGCCGGGATCAGGGAGGCCAGAACCTCCGTGGTTCAAGATTTCCTGAGCGGCGTGCCGCCGCCTGGCACCAGCAACACGGTCAGACCAGAACATGACACACGATCCTGCCCCATGACCGGAAAATGCAATTCACCGGGTCCGCGGACCGGCGGGCCGCCAGGAACATCGGATAGCGTGCCGATCCCATTTGTCGGGCTTCTCCGGTAAGCCCTCACGCAGCGCAGCGAGGTCGATCCGCGGCGCTGACGGTGATCGCGTCCGACACTCACCGCCCCACTCTCAACACCGCCCCCGCATTCCACAAAGGGCACACTTCGTGAGGGAGAACCCCGCCCCGTGTGGTGGAGGAGTACGGAGGCGGAGGGGTACGGAGGCGGATCAGTTCACGTAGCAGGCCCGGTCCGGCTGGTTCTGCGCCGCACGGAGGAAGAGGGTTCCCTCCGCCCTGCCGCCCGCTCCGCGACCGGGGGAAACGAGGCTGTCCCCGGACACTCCCGCGAGCGGGCCGCTGGTGAACTGAACGGCGGCGACCGTGGTGTCCGGATTATCGCCCTGCGAGGGATCCATCCTGTACTCCCCCGGGGTGTTGTTCCACCGGTACGTCAGCCCCGTCGGCTCGACGACGAACACGTCCGGCAGCGGCTCGCCGGCGGAGTTCACGTCAACCATCAGGCGGCAGCGCCAGGTCCCGTTGACCAGGGCCCTGCCCTGCAGCGCCTCCTGTGTGGTCGGCTCCTGGGCGACCTGGCTGGCCTGCGGGGCCGTCGGCTCCGGCGATGACTCCTCGCCGCTGTCCCCGCCCATCAGCACCGTGTACAGCCCGACCACGAGCAGCGACACCACCAGGGCGATCGCCAGCGGGCCGATCCAGCCATGCTTGAGCCAGGCGAACCGGTCGGCTTCCGGCGACGCGGAGTTCTCGTCCGGCTCGTCGTGAAGATCCGCGGGTTCGAGCACACCGACCGCTCGGGTCCCACGGCGCTCCGCCGCGGCACCGCCGCGCGGACCAGTCCCGCCGCTGCCGCGGCCACCGTCACCGCGGCCACCGTCACCGCGGCCACCAGCGCCGCGCACGGCGGACCCACGGCTGCCGGTGCCACGACTACCCGTCCCACGGCTGCCGGTACCGCGGTTGTCAGGCCCGTCGAGCCCGTCCGCACGGTCCAGACCTGCCACGTCGGTGGCACCCGTGTCCCGGCCGCGGCGGCCCGCACGACCCGCACCGCGCGCCGCCGACCGGCGGTTCTCCGGGCGCAGATCCTCGACGTCCAGCGCGCCGGCGGCGGACCGGTCCCGGCGCGGTGTACGGGTGCGCCCGGCGGACCCCGTCTCGTCCAGGCCGGCGTCGTCCCGTGCCTCGCCCGGCCGGGGCGACCCGCGCCGCGGCGCCGGTGTCGAGACGGCCTGCAGACTGTCCGTGTCGGTCACCGGATTCGGGGTGCGCCGACGGTCGGCCGGCACCCCTCGCTGCCCGGTGCGGCGCACCGAGCGGGACGGCTGCCAGCCCGAGTCCTCGTCCCGGTCGGCCCCGCTCCGCCCGCGGCCCCGGCGGGTGACCAGCGACGTCATCTCGACCGCGCTCTCAGGACGCCTCCCGCGGCCCGGACCGGTCGTGGTGACAGCCGGGCTCGCGGCACCCTGCGGACCCGTCCCGACCCCGGCGACCGGTCCGGCACCGGACGGGGCCGTTCCCGGGCCTCCCGGGCCTCCCGGAGGCAGTGCCGGGACGTCCGTGCCCGGCCGGAAGGACGGCCGCGCGGTGAGAATCGTGTCCTCGATCGGCGCGCCGGCCGGCAGCGCGCGCCAAGGCCCGGACGGCCCCGACAGGGCGCCCGGACCACCCGGGTCCGGCCGGCCCGAGCCTGGCCCGTCCACCCTGGCCGGTACCCCGTTCGGCAGCGGGCCGGACAGCGGATCCATGCCAGGCGGCAGTGGCTCAGCACCGCGGCGCCGCGCGGGAAGGTAGTCCTGGGGCACGTCCCGACCTGGGACGCGCCATGGGCCCGACGCCTCACCGCCGCGTGGCTCACCAGCCTGATCCGCCATCGGCAGGCCCGGTGACGACGGGGTGGACCAGGAACCGGACGGAAGCGAGGCCCGCGTGCGCGCCGGCGCCGGACCGGTACCACTGTGGGCTCCTCCGGTGCCGCCCGGCGCGAGTGCCTGGTGCCCGCCGGCTGCGCCAAGTGGCATCGCGCTGCCCGATCCGGCGGCGCCAGCCGTGCCGGCCCGCGGCCCGGATTCGCCCCCGATGGGCATTCCGCCGGTGACCGCTGGGCCGCCGAGCGGGTACGGACTCGCTGGCGGAGGATTCCCCGGCGGCAGGCTCGCCGGCGACGGCGCGCCGGGTGGCAGGGCGCCGGCGGAGCGCAGGGGCCCACCGGGCGACGGGGCGGACGAGCCATGGGCAGGCCCGGACTCGACGCCGTACCCACCCGGGCCGCCGATGCGGTATCCACCGGTATCCGTGCCACCCAGACCAGTGCCGCCGCCCAGAACATAGGGGCCAGGGCCGCTCGCCGGTCCGGAGCCAGAGCCAGGCGGCGGATCGGAGCGGTTCGTCGGGTAGCCGTCCTGCGGCGGTCGCGCGACCCGCGGCAGCCCGCCGGTCGGCGGACCCTGCCGGGGCGGTAGTGAAGCGCCCATCTGCTGCCCGGTGCCCGAGCCCGCGCCGTTCCACGGGTCGACAGCCGCCCCAGGCCCGGTTCCTTCGGGCTGGCCGGAGTATCCGGTCGCCGGTCGGCGGAACCCGCCGGTCTGGTAGGGCCGGGGGAATCCGCCGGTCTGATCCGGGCGGAGCGGGCCACCGCTGCGCGGCCGGTCCGTGTCGGGATGCGGCTGCCGCTGTGGCGGCTGTGGCTGTGGCGGCTGCTGCGGCTGCGGAACGCCCGCGCCGTAGCCCGGATAGCCGCTCGGCTCGCCTCCGATACGCACCGATCCGGTTGCCGGACCGACAGGACCGGTCGGGTTGGCGGGAGTGACCAGGTGGTCCGGCAGGAGGGGCGAACGCTCGGTCGGATAGCGCGGCGGGGGCGTGGACTCGACGTAGCCCCGCTGCGCCGCACCGTATCCGGAAGGTGAGCCGAACACATCGGTGACCGGCGGCCCGGAGTCAGGCCTCGCGACGGCCGGCAGACCCGGCGGCAGGGGAACCGCGTGGGACGGAGCGGGGGTTGCGCCACGGCCGTCAGGAACAGCACGGGGCGTCTCGGCCTCGACCGCCGGACCGGCAGCCAGCGGTGACGGGCCACTCCACGTCGAGCTGACGTCGAACGGGTCGCTGCTCGGCGCGCCGACGACGACACCAGCCCCACCCACGACCGGGCCACCGCTGACGACCGGGCCGCCACCACTGACCACGGGGCCGCCACCGACGACCACGGGACCGCCTGCCGGACCGCCGCCACCGACATCAGGACCGGAGGACGGCCACGGCGTTGTGTCCCACCCGCCGCCGGACGCCGGGGCCGGGCGGTAGGACGGAGCCGCCTCCTCGGGTTCGCCGACCCGCTCGACAGCGAAGAAGTCGTCGTCGCGACGGCCGCCGGAGGGCCGGTCCGTGCTGTCTGTTGTCACGGATCAATCACCCGCCTGCCACCGCGATGGTTGGGCCCGCGTCGCCCGGCACCAGGCCCGCACCGCGCTGTCGCAGCCTCGTCGACTCCGCTCATCGACCGCCCTCGCCGACGAGGCCATGACTGCGACCGCGAATGTGGCCACGACCGTCCCGCACGCCCGAAACGGACCACGGAATCGACCGAGACGAACGCGAATCGGTCGCAAACGGGATCATCACACTGTACACGGACGCTCTCATCGGAGATTGCGGCAGGCCGTGTAGATCTCGCGCACGATGCGCTGGGAGCTGTCGGAACTGACGTCCCGGTTGAGGGCCAGGTACTGGTCCTGGGTGTACTGGCCCTCCAGTTTCGTCAGGGTGCAGGTGCAGAAGCGCTCGTTGCCGTCGCTGACGTTGAGGCATTCGTTGATGTAGGTCTGGCGGAGCTTCGGGTCGTACCGGCCTTCGCCCGCAGCCACCGGGCCGGTCACCGCGGGCGCGTCGTCGCCGCCCAGGACGATGAAGCCGGCGACTCCGAGTGCCGCCACGAGAACGACCGCGAGCGCGACCGCGGCCACGACCGGCCGGCGCAGCGTCGCGGCGAGCCGGCCCGGCAGCCCACCACGGTCCGCCGCGACCCCGGCATCGCCGCCGCCGGAGTCGCCGTCAGCAGAGCCGGCGCCGTCGGGGTCGTCGTTCCAGTCCGCGGACGGGTCGTCCAACATCCCCGGCTGGCGCTGCCCGCGCGCCCGGCGCACCGGCGGGCGGCGCGCGGATGCCGGGGCGTTGTACCAGGCGTCCTCGTCATCGTCCTGGTCGGCGTCGGCGTCGGCGTCATCCAGATCCGCGCCCGCGCCCAGGGCGGCCCGCGGCCCGGACCCCGCGCGCGACCCGGCACCGCCGGGCAAGCCCTCGGCCCCGGAGGCTGGCCGCCCGGCGGCTGGCTGCCGGGGCTGGACTGTCCGCCGAGGAATGCCCTCGGTGTGCTCAGGCGGCTCGGATCCGCTCTGCGGATCCTTCTGGAGCGCGGGAGCGGCGGGCCCTCCCGGCACGCGGGGGGCGAGCGGATCCGTGTGCTCCGGATTCCTGGTCCCCAGGTCGGCGGTCCCGGGGTCGACGTTGCCCGGTGTCCGGTTCCTCGGGGCGGAGACCACAGGATGGGCACCGCTCCCGAAGGGATCGACACCCAGCGGATCGGCGGTCTGGCCGGCGCGGTCGACGCCACGGCCAGCTGGTGTGGCGGGGTCGAAGGGGCCGGTGCCGGCCAGGTCTGCTGCTCCCGGCCCGGGACTGGCCGGGCCCGGCCGGGTCGCCGGCGAGCCGGTCTGGTAGCCGACGAAAGTGCCCGCCGTGGGCGTGGGCGTGGGCCCGGTGTAGGCCTCGCCGGTGAAGATCGGGCCAGTCGGGGCGGGGCCACCGGAGTTACCGGAGCCACCGGAGCCACCGGAGCCACCGTCTGGCGGCGTCCAGCCGCCGCCGGCCTGGCGGGCGGCCTCGCCGGGCGAGGCCGCGTCCGGCACGCCGACCCGGAAATCCGTCGTGTTCTCGGCAGTCGAGGCCGGGGCACCCACCCAGTAGCCGCCGCGCCGGGGGCTCTCCGCCCCACTCCCCTGGCCCGGGCGTGCCGGCCCGACAGAGACCGCCGCGGCGGCGCCCGTGACAGCGGAGCCCGCCATGGGCAGGTCGGAACGCGACGCGACGTTCGCGAGCCGCCAGGTCTGGGCGGGTTCGTCCCAGACATAGGCGCCGTCGTCGCTGACCCAGCGGCCGTTCTCGTCGAGGCGCATCAGCCGTCCTTCACTCCGGAGACGGACGGCTCCCAGAGTGCCACGACGGATCGGCACCCACGGCGCCCGGGTCGGTCACATGGCATCCGCATGCCGCGAGCCGGTCAGGCACCGCCCGTCAGCCGCCGGCGGCGACCATGATCTCGGCCTTCTGGAACTCCTTCAACGTCGCGTAGCCCGTAGTGGCCATGGCCGCGCGCAGCGCTCCGGCGATGTTCGCCACACCGTCCACGGCGTTCCCCCCGGCTCCGGTGAGGATCTCCGCCACGGAGCGGGATGCCGGCAGCTGTGCCCACCGCCCGCGCGGCAGATCGGAGTGGAGCATCTCCATCGACCAGACCGCGCCCTGACCCGGGGCGTCCACTGCCTGCGCCAGCAGCGAATCCACCATCACCGCGTCGGCACCACACGCCACGGCCTTCGCCACATCCCCCCCGCTGCGCAGGTCGCCATGCGCGATGACGTGCACGTAGCGGCCACCGGACTCGTCGAGGTAGCGCATTCGCGCCCCTGCGGCGTCGGCGACGGCCGTCGCCAGCGGCACACCGATTCCGAGGGTTGCGGCCGTGTCGTCACCCAGCCCGCCGCCGACGCCGACGATCACGCCGGCAGCCCCCGTTCGCATCAGGTGCAGTGCGGTGGAGAAGGAGGCACAGCCACCGACGATGACCGGAATGTCGAGCTGTCCTATGAACTGCTTGAGATTGAGCGGCTCGGTGCGCCGGGACTGGTGCTCCGCCGACACCGCCGTGCCATGGATGACCAGGAGGTCGACGCCGGCCGCGACGACGTACGGACACAGCGACCGGACCTTCTGCGGTCGCAGCGCGGCGGCGGTGACGATGCCCGCCTCCCGCATCTCGAGCAGCCGGGCACCGATCAGGTCCGGCTGCACCGGAGCGGTGTACAGCTCGCGCAGCCGCCCGGCCGCCGCGAGCGCGCCGGCCTCGGCGCCGAGCGCCGCCACCTCCGCCAGCAGCGGCTCGGGCTCCTCGTGCCGGGTCCACAGCCCTTCCAGGTGCAGGACCCCGAGCCCGCCCAGCCGCCCGAGCGCGATCGCCGACGCCGGCGAGGTCACCGCGTCGGCCGCCGCGGCGACGATCGGAAGGTCGAAACGGTAGGCGTCGATCTCCCATCCGAGCGACACGTCGGCTGGGTCGCGGGTACGCCGCGAGGGGACGATGCCCACGGCGTCCAGGCCATAGGCCAGCCGCGCGCTCTTCCCGATACCGATCTCGACGTCAGCCACCGTGTCCGGCCTCCTGGTCAACCTTGGCTAGTTCCGCCGACCATCCTGCCCGTCCGGCCGGCGGCAGGCCGTGACGAGAGGCAGCCGGGCTCACCGGGTGTAGTTCGGCGCCTCGACGGTCATCTGGACGTCGTGCGCGTGGCTCTCGGTGAGGCCCGCGGAGGTGATCCGCACCAGCTGGCTGTACTCCTGCAGGTCGTGGATCGTCGCCGAGCCGGTGTACCCCATGGCCGCTCGCAGGCCGCCGATGAGCTGGTGGGCCATGCCCGCGAGCGAGCCCCGGTAGGGCACCTGGCCCTCGACGCCCTCCGGGACGAGCTTGTCGTCCGACAGGACGTCGTCCTGGAAGTAGCGGTCCTTCGAGTAGGACCGGTTACCCCCACGGCTGCGCATGGCGCCGAGCGAACCCATCCCGCGGTAGGACTTGTACTGCTTGCCGTTGATGAAGATGAGCTCGCCCGGGCTCTCGTCGACGCCGGCGAGCAGACTGCCGAGCATCACCGTGTCGGCCCCGACCGCGATCGCCTTCGCGATGTCGCCGGAGTACTGCAGGCCGCCGTCGCCGATGACCGGGACGCCAGCCGCCCGCGCCGCGCGCGCCGCCTCGTAGATCGCGGTGACCTGCGGCACCCCGACGCCGGAGACGATCCGGGTGGTGCAGATGGAGCCGGGCCCGACCCCCACCTTGACCGCGTCGGCGCCGGCGGCGACGAGAGCGGCGGCGCCGGCGGCGGTGGCCACGTTGCCGCCGATGATGTCCAGCGGCCGGCCGTTGGCGCCGGCGGGCATCTCGGCCTTGAGCCGGGCGATCATGTCCGGCACGGCGCGGTGGTGGCCGTGCGCCGTGTCGACGACGAGGAAGTCGACCCCGGCCGCGACGAGGACCTGAGCACGCTTGAGGGCGTCCTCACCGACGCCGATGGCGGCTCCCACCACGAGGCGCCCGTCGGCGTCCTTCGTGGCGTGTGGGTACTGCTCGCGCTTGGTGAAGTCCTTCACCGTGATCAGCCCGCGCAGGCGGCCGGCGTCGTCGACGATGGGCAGCTTCTCCACCTTGTGGCGTTGCAGCAGGCCCAGGGCGTCGTCCGCCGACACACCCACCGGAGCGGTGACCAGCGGCATCGGGGTCATCACGTCGCGGACCCGGCGGGTGTAGTCGCGCTCGAAACGGATGTCGCGGTTGGTCACGATGCCAAGGAGCAGACCGCCCGGCTGGGTCACCGGTACGCCTGAGATGCGGTACCGCGCCATCAGGACGTTCGCGTCCTCGATCGTCGCGTCCGGGCCGCAGGTGATCGGTGCGGTGATCATGCCCGACTCGGACCGCTTCACCATGTCGACCTGCTGTGCCTGCTCGTCGACCGACAGGTTGCGGTGCAGGACGCCGACGCCGCCCTGGCGCGCCATCGCGATCGCCATCCGCGCCTCGGTCACCGTGTCCATCGCGGAGGAGACCAGTGGCACGGCCAGGGAGATGTTGCGGGACAGCCGGGTGGACGTGTCCACCGATGACGGAACCACCTCGGACGCGGCCGGCAGGAGGAGCACATCATCGTAGGTGAGGCCGAGCATCGCCAGCTTCGGGGGAAGGGCTGCCCCCTCGGCCCCCGGTGCGGACCGGACGTCGGCCGCCGGGCCGGGCATCGGGTCGATGCGGGGTTCTCCGGCCGCACGCGTGGTCGAGGTCGTCGGGGTGGCGGCGGAACCGTCCATGGCACCTTTCCGTTCGCGTCGGCCCCGCGCCTGCGGTGGCTACCCCGCGGCGCGTGGGGGATCCCGCGCCCGGCTACCGGGCGAGCCGGCCCACGCTCGGTGGACATGTCAGGGGCAGACGCAGGTCAGGAGCAGCAGACGCAGGTCGGGAAGGACCTGTCGCGCATGCGGCTTCGTGCGCGGCCCGCCGGTCGGGCGACGGTGATGTCCCCATCGTAGAGGCCTGGCATCGACCCCGAACTCCCCCGCGTGACCGAGAGCACCCCACAGGCCACGGACGAGCCTTCCGGCCGCGTATCGCACCCTGCTCCGTACTCAGCCGGCCCGGCCGCGGCGCAACCAAAGCGGAATACTGGCTCGCTAGCACAAAGAGCGCGGACCTGTCCCCGGAATCAGGCGAAAGGGATGCCGACAACAGGCAGACCGGGCACGGACCAGGAGCGCGGGGATCCCCGGGGCACCTCCTGAGAGCAGCGCAGGCACCACGGGAAGCCATCCAGGCCGGGACAGATTCGGGCATCTGGAACGAATGCCCCGCACGTCAGTGCCGGACTCGGTATCGGGACCACTAAGCTGTGGCTACAAGCGTAGCGTGTTCCTCGTGAGCAACGAGCCCCTCGACCCCTTCGCGGGCGACCCCGAGGACCCGGCGGCCGAGCTCGCGCAGCTCGATTCCGCCGAGGATCTGGACCTGCTCGAACCGCTGTCCCTCCGGGAGCGGGAAGAGATCCTCGCCGAGCTGGGCGACCTCGACGTCTTCCGGACGCTGCTCGAACCACGTGGCTACCGGGGCCTGGTGGTCGACTGCGAGGGGTGCGCCGAGCCGCACTACTTCGACTGGGACCTGCTGGCCGGGAATCTGCGCCACCTCCTCGACGAGGGGCGCACCCGGGTGCACGAGCCCGCCTACGCCCCGGACCCAGCCTGCTACGTGAGCTGGGACTATGCGCGCGGCTTCGCCGACGGCGCGTACGAGGCGTCGGCGGCCTCCGAGGCGGACACCCGCTGACCCCCGGGCGGCCCACCGCCGCCCCCGCCCCGGCCGACCGGTCCGCCCGGCCGCCGTTCGAAGGTCACTGATTCCGGGCACGCGCAACGCTGCGCGTGCCCATCTTTCTTGTGCCTGTTCCCGCGCCGCCCAGCCCAGCGCCGCCCCGCCCCGGTGCCGCGCCGCCCCGGTGCGCAGGGCGCCGGACCGCGACCCAGCCCACGCTTGGTGATCATTTTCGCCTGCGCCGGGAATTCGGATGCTGATTCGTGTTACGACCGTGGCGACGGGTAGGCGTCAACTGCCGGCGGCGCGCATCCGCCAACTGTCGACTGGTTGGCGGCGACGTGCGTGGTGTCGGTGCCCGGCGTGGTCGGACGTCCACGGTTGTCCCTGGTCGCGCCGTCCCGCCCGCTCCGGCCCGATCCGCGTCGGGAGCGCGGTCCGCCAGCAGGGAGACGGCGCCGTTCGACCGGGTGAAATTCCAAGATCTCCAGTCGATGGCGGGCGGCTACGGTGACCGGGTAGTCGCGGCGCCAGCCGCTCAGGTCGAAAGGGGGGTCAGGCCTATGACCGACGTCCGACGACTTCCAGGCCCCGGCGCGGAGAAGTGGGAGTGGCAGCTCCACGGTGCCTGCCGAGGCGAGAGCACCGAGCTCTTCTTCCATCCGGAGGGGGAGCGCGGCCCGGCCCGTGCCGCCAGGGAAGCCGCAGCGAAGGCCATCTGCGCGCGTTGTCCGGTTGTCCGAGCCTGCGGGGAACATGCCCTAGCCGCCCGGGAGCCCTACGGAGTATGGGGCGGAATGAGTGAGTCCGAACGGGAGGCGGTCCTGACCGGACGCACCCGCCGGGGTGCTGCCCGCCATGCGCCGGCGAGGCCAGGTCTCGCCCCGGCCTGCTAGACAGCCGGGGCCGTCGGATGACGAGATCCCCGGGTCCATCCCCGTCGAACGGGACGGACCCGGGGATCTCGCGTTTCCGGATCACCGGGCACCGACGGCCCACGAAGATCGCGCGGGGCGCCTGGCGGCCGTCCGGTTCGGTGCTCCTTGCGGGGACATGTCGCCCCAACCCCGGCGACCACCCGCGACGGGTGAGCGGCCCGCGATCAGCTGTCAGGTGCGCGACCTCGGGTGGCGCCCCGCCCTTCCCGACGACCAGCAGGCCCACCGGCATCGGTACCGGGGGACAGCGCACCGGCACCGGGCGGAAAGCGGACGAGGCCCGGTCGATACCAGTCAGACTGGTATCGACCGGGCCTCGTCCCGTGCCCATGTCACCGTGCTGCCCCGTGCGGCCGGCGCGCTGCTGCGCGACCGGCCGCACGGCTACCCGGACGGATCAGAAGCCCGGGCCGTGCGAGTGGGAGTGCCCGTGCCCACCGTGCGAGTGGCCATGGCCGTCGCCGGCCTCGGCCTCGGCCGGCTTCTCCACCACCAGACCCTCGGTGGTGATCAGCAGTGCGGCGATCGAGGCCGCGTTCGCCACCGCGGAGCGGGTGACCTTCACCGGGTCGACCACACCGGCGGCCACCAGGTCGCCGTACTCGCCGGTCGCGGCGTTGAAACCGTGGCCGGTCACGCCCTCGCGCACCTTGGACACGATCACCGCGCCCTCCAGCCCGGCGTTGCGCGCGATCCAGGTCAGCGGCGCGTCGAGCGCGGCGCGCACGATCCGCACCCCGGACCGCTCGTCACCGGTACGGCCGAGGTCGCCGTCGAGGGCCGTGGCGGCGTGGACGAGGGCGCTGCCGCCGCCCGCCACGATGCCTTCCTCGACCGCGGCCCGGGTCGCCGAGACGGCGTCCTCGAGGCGGTGCTTCTTCTCCTTGAGCTCGACCTCGGTCGCGGCGCCGACGCGGATGACCGCGACACCACCGGCGAGCTTGGCCAGGCGCTCCTGGAGCTTCTCCCGGTCCCAGTCGGAATCCGAGAGCTCGATCTCCTGCTTGATCTGCCGCACCCGCTCGCTGACGGCGCCGGCCTCGCCACCGCCGTCGACGATGGTGGTGACGTCCTTGTCGACGACGATCCGCCGGGCGCGACCGAGCTCGGCCAGCGTGATCGAGTCGAGCTTGAGACCCACCTCGGCGGCGACGACCTGGCCACCGGTGAGGGCCGCGATGTCCTGCAGCATCGCCTTGCGACGGTCCCCGAAGCCGGGGGCCTTCACCGCGACGACCTGGAAGGTCTTGCGGACGGCGTTGACCACGAGAGTGGACAGCGCCTCGCCCTCGACGTCCTCGGCGATAATCAGCAGTGGCTTACGCTCCTGCACGACCTGCTCGAGGATCGGGAGGATCTCGGTGAGTGCGCCGATCTTGCCGGGGTACAGCAGCACATAGGCGTCCTCGAGGACAGCCTCCATGCTCTCGGCGTCGGTCACGAAGTACGGCGAGATGTAGCCCTTGTCGAACTGCATGCCCTCGGTGAGCTCGAGGTCCAGACCCATGGTCTGGCTCTCCTCGACAGTGATCACACCGTCCTTGCCGATCTTGTCCATCGCCTCGGCGATGAGCTCACCGACCTGGCTGTCCTGCGCCGAGATGGCCGCGACCTGGGCGATCGTTTCCTTCTTGTCGACCTCGATCGCCGCTTCCAGCAGCGCCGACGACACGGCCTGGACAGCCGCCTCGATACCGGCCTTGAGCGAGAGCGGGGAAGCGCCCGCCGTCACCTGCTTGAGGCCCTGGCGGACCATCTCCTGGGCCAGCACCGTCGCCGTCGTCGTGCCGTCGCCGGCGACGTCGTTGGTCTTGGTGGCGACCTCCTTGGCCAGCTGCGCCCCCAGGTTCTGGTAGGGGTCGTCCAGCTCGACCTCACGCGCGATCGTCACACCATCGTTGGTGATGGTCGGCGCGCCGTACGACTTGCTGATGACGACATTGCGACCGCGGGGGCCGATCGTCACCTTGACCGCGTCAGCGAGGGCGTTGACGCCCCGCTCGAGCGAGCGGCGAGCATCCTCGTTGAACGTCAGAATCTTCGGCATACCTGTTGTGTCCCTCCGACACCGCTACCTGGCGGAACAAACAGGAAGGGCGCGCCCCGCCGTGGTACCCGGTGGAGACCGGGGACCACCGGTGGGACACGCCCCGCCTGTTACTTGCCGGCGTCCGGCTACTTCTCGATGATCGCGAGAACGTCCCGAGCGGAGAGCACCAGGTACTCCTCGCCCGCGTACTTGACCTCGGTGCCGCCGTACTTGCTGTAAAGCACGACGTCGCCGACCTTGACGTCGAGCGGGACGCGCTTGCCGTCCTCGAAACGACCCGGGCCGACGGCGAGGACGGTGCCCTCCTGCGGCTTCTCCTTCGCCGTGTCCGGGATCACGATGCCGGACGCGGTGGTCGTCTCGGCGTCCGAGGGCTGGACCACGATCCGGTCCTCGAGCGGCTTGATTGCAACCTTGGTGGCGGTGGTCGTCACGATCGACCTCCCCCTTCCTTCGCTGGATGAGAGAGCGACCCTGGCGGCCTGCCGTCGCGGGTGAACAGGCGCCTGTCGCTGGCACTCGCGAGTGCCGAGTGCCAACCTAGCACCCGCACCACGGACGTCAACCAAGACGGTCGGATCTGTCAAGACCGGCATCGGCTCGCTCGAACTGCCATGCGTGCGCAGACCCCGCCGTGAGCTCGTCTGGCGGTGCCGGCAGCGGCTGTCCCGCGGCACCGGAAGGCTCCTCGACACCACCACCGACGTGCAGGAGGACCACGACCAGACCCGCCGACTCGCCTCGCCCGAGGTAGATCTCGGCGACCCGGCCCGCCACCACGGAACGGACCCAGCGCTCCAGCTCACCGACCCGCCCCGGTGCCGCCCGGGCCTCCCACATCCAGGTGGTCATCAAAGCGACCGCCCGCCGGGATCAGCCGCGCGGCGCGGCGCGCCCACGGCCCCGGGCGCGCCGCGCGGCGCCACCACTGGCGCCATCCCGAGCACCGGCGCCATCCCGAGCACCGGCGCCATCCCCGGCACCGGCGCCATCCCCGGCACCGGCGTCGGCACGGGCGTCGGCACGGGCCACGCCCGGCCGACCGGTGCCGCCGGCCGGCGGCACCTCCGGGCTCAGCGTCGCCTCGACGGCCACGCACGCCGCGGCGCCCTTCGTCGGATCCATCGCGACCAGATGTTCCGAGACGACACGCGCGAGCGCTGTGAAGGTCTCCCGATCCGCGGGCGGCAGCGGTGCCAGCACATGGTCGTCGACGGCCCGCAGCGCGGACCGCGCCCGCTCGTGCGCCCGCACCCCGCGCTCCGTGGCGATGATCATTCGGGCCCGCCGGTCGGTCGGGGCGGGGCGCCGCTCGACGAGACCAGCCTGCTCCATCTCGTCGACGAGCCGGACCATGACCGTACGGTCGATGTTGAACCGGCGGGCGACCTCGATCTGGTTGTGCGCAGCGCCCTCGACCGCCGCACCGAGAACGTAGAAGCCCTTCAGCCCACCTGGAAGCCCGCTCATCGCGGCGAGCGACGCGGCCAGGTAGCCGTGGTGAATCTGGCCGACGATCCAACCCAGGTCGGCCCGGACATGGTCGGGCAGGTCGAGATCCGCGCCGGCGGCGGCGCACGCGGCGTCGACAGCCGGCTCGCAGGCGGAACCGGAGCCGGAGCCGGGCTCACGGGCGGAACCGGGCTCACGGGCGGAACCGGGATCGCAGGCGGCAGGCACAACAAGCCCACAGGAGTCGTCGTCACCAGCCGGGCGCGCGCCGACCGGCGCGGCGGCCCGCGACGGCAGCGCCGAGATCTCTCCCAACGACCCCTCCACGCTCACACAGTACCCCGATCACCTCGGAATCCGATCATCGAAACAAGTCTTCCCCGCAGATAGGTGTTGACACAGATTATCTTCGAGGTCGACTATCTGCTTGACCACGAAATCAGACCGCGGGCCAGGCCACCCAGCCGCCAGCCCACGGATCAAGGAGAGCCGCGATGTCCCACCTGCTGCACGTCGACTCCAGCTTCGCGCCCGAAGGATCGGTCTCCCGCGGGATCGCCGCGGCGTACGTCGAGGCGTGGCGCGGCCGCAACCCGCAGGGAACCGTCACCCACCGGGACCTGGCTGCCACCCCGCCCCCGCACCTGAGCTGGACGCTGGTCTCAAGCGGCTTCGCCGACCCCGAGCAGCTCACCTCCGAGCAGGCGGAGGCGGTGCGGATCCGCGAGGAGTACCTCGCCGAGGTCGAGAAGGCGGACGAGTACGTGATCAGTGTGCCGATGTACAACTACTCGTACCCGTCGACGATCAAGGCGTGGCTGGACCAGATCATCGTCATGGGACGGACGGCGGGCGGCGCGGCCGGCGATGGTGTGCTGGCCGGCCGCAAGGTCACGGTCGTGACGGCCCAGGGCGGCTCGTACGCCCCCGGCACCCCCAAGGAGGGCTGGGACCACCAGGTCCCCTACCTGCGCCACGCCTTCGAGGTGCTCGGAGCGGACGACATCGAGTTCGTCACCGTCGTGATGACCCTGTCGACGGTGAACCCCGCGCTCGCCCAGTTCAAGGACGTCTTCCAGGCCTCCCTCGAGGCTGCGGAGCTGTCCGTCCGGGAACGCGCGGCGGCCTGACGGCGCCGCGGCCGAGGGCACCGGACCGAGGGTCCGGGACCGAGGTCTCGCGGCCGCGGAGGTCTCGCGGCGGAGGGTCTACAGCGGCAGTGTGGAGGTCGCCGGCAGGTCCCACGGGGACGGTGCCACCCCAGCCTCCACGCGCAGCGAGCCGAGGGCGGCCACCATGGCTCCGTTGTCGGTGCACAGCCCCGGCCGCGGCACCCTCAGCTGGATGCCGGCCGCCTCACACCGGAGCGCGGCCAGTGCCCGCAGTCTGCTGTTCGCCGCGACCCCACCGCCGATCACCAGGGTGTCGACTCCCTGCGCCCGGCACGCCGCGACCGCCTTCGCGGTCAGGACGTCCGCGACCGCCTCCTGGAAGGACGCGGCAACGTCCGCCACGGGCACCGGCTCACCGGAGCACTGCCGTGCCTCCACCCAGCGGGCCACCGCGGTCTTGAGGCCGGAGAAGGAGAAGTCGAAGGTTCCGTCCCCTGCCTTGGCGCGGGGGAACGCGATGTCCGCCCGCCCATGGCGGGCCGCCGCGTCGATCGGCGGACCGCCCGGGAAGGGCATCCCGAGCAGGCGCGCGACCTTGTCGTAGGCCTCGCCCGCGGCGTCGTCCACGGTGGCCCCCAGCGGGACCACCGGCTCGGTCGCCAGATCGGGCACCAGCAGCAGCGAGCTGTGCCCCCCGGAGACCAGCAGCGCCACCGAGGGGCGTGGCAGCGGCCCGTGCTCCAGGGTGTCCACGGCGACGTGCGCGGCCAGGTGATGAACGCCGTGCAGCGGAACGCCGAGCGCGAGGGCGTAGGCCTTCGCCGCCGCGACGCCCACCAGCAGGGCGCCGGCGAGACCGGGGCCCGCTGTCACCGCCACCGCGTCCACGTCGCGGTGCCGCAGGCCCGCGCGGTCCAGCGCACGCTCGATGGTGGGGACCATCGCTTCCAGATGCGCGCGGGCCGCGATCTCGGGGACGACACCGCCGTAGCGGGCGTGCTCGTCGACGGACGACGCGAGCGCGTCGGCGATCAGCGTGCCACCGCGGACCAGGCCGACGCCGGTCTCGTCACAGGACGTCTCGATCCCGAGCACCAGGGGGCGGTCCGTCACGGTGCCACCTTCACGACGTCGCCCCCACGTTCCGTCCGCACGACGTTGCCTCCACGTCCCGCTCGCACGACGCGGCCCTCACGACATGCCCTCACGACGCGGCCCTCGCGTCCCGGTCGATCGCCGCCTCGGTCTGGTCGAGCATCGACCCGTATCCCACTGTGTCGATCGGCCGGGCCCGCATCACATAGGCGTCGCCGCCCGACGGCTGGTAGTACCCCCGGCGGACGCCGAGGTCGACGAAGCCGAGCCGGGCGTAGAGGGCCCGGGCCGGACGGTTGTCCGTCCGGACCTCCAGCCCGCAGCTGCGCGCGCCGCGACGGCGTGCCTCCCGCAGCTGCGCGATCATCAGCCGGCACCCGACGTGACGGCCCCGCATCGCCGGCACCACACCGATTGTCTGGATGTAGGACTCGTCCCCCTGCATCGCCAGCCCGGCGTAGCCGACGATCGAGCCGGCCGACATGGCGATCAGATAGTTTCTGCTGTCGCCCTGGGCCAGCTCGGACCAGAACAGCTCGGCCGACCACGGATCGAGGGCGAAGACCTGCCGCTCCAGCACCGCGACCCCGCCCAGATGCCACCAGCGCATGGGAACCAGCTCGACGCCGCCCACCGCCGGCCCCGAGGCCGGACCACCACCGGACACGTCAGCCCGCCACGGTGACGGTCTTGGGAGCGCGGGGTTCCGCGGCATCGGGCCGGCGCAGGTAGAGCGGCACCAGCGACGCTGGTGTACGACCACCGAGGATGTCCGCCGCCACGCAGCGCACGAGGACCGCCGGCGCCGGCGAACCAGGCACGGGCGGCCCATCCGCCCCGCCCGCGCTGTGGCCGAACTCCGCGAAGGCCTCGGGGTAGAGGGCGACGCCTGGGCCGGTCACCTGCGTGGCACCGGACGCTCGCAGCTGCGCCGCGACCGCGGCCGGGGCACCGACACCGGGCTCACCGACACGCGTCCCGTCCTGGTAGCGGGCCCAGAAGACCTCGCGGCGGCGGGCGTCCGTGATGACACCGACCGGGCCGTTGGTGACGGCGCCGATCCCGTCCAGGGAACAGACGCCGTGTACCGGGATGCCGAGCGCGGCGCCGAACGCGGCCCCCGTCACCATGCCGACCCGAAGGCTGGTGAAAGGCCCGGGGCCGGCGCCGACGACGACAGCGGCCAGGTCCGGTGGCCGGATGCCGGCCCCGGCCAGCGCCTCGGCGACCAGGGGCGCGAGCAGTTCGCCGTGGCGGCGGGCGTCCCACACTGCCCGCTCGAACAGTGCCCGCCCCTCGAACGGTGCCCGGCCCGCCGCGGCCTGGTCCTCCGGCGCCCGCTCCTGCGACGCCCTGGCATGCGACGCCTGGCTCGCCTGCCACCGAGAGTCGACGGGCAGCACACCCAGTTCGACCAGCGCGACCGCACACGCCGGGGTCGAGGTGTCAAGCGCCAGGACAAGCACCCGTCCAGCCTACGGATCCGCCGCACGGCGCCCGTGGGCGGCACGCCAGCCCGTCCTCACGCCGGGACGCCACCCGCCCCCCGGGCCGTCGCTCCGTAGACGAACCATCAGCACCGTGGATGGAGCGCCCGCGCCGGTGCCGCCATCAGAGGCGAACAGCGGAATGCGCCGGCCGGGGCGGCCCGCAAGCTTTCCGACGGCCCGTCCACGAACCAGGCCGAATTCCCGCGGAAGGCTCCCGGAAGGAATACCTGCAGTATGACCGGATGGAATAACAACGCGAATGCGAAAAGGGTGCGCCAGAACGATCGCCCGCCACCGCGCCGGATGTGAACACCGCGCAACACGAGGCGGCGCCGGGGCTGTCCGCGGGCAGCCCCGGCGCCGCCGGGAAATCACAACAGATGCACCGTGATCAGGATGGCTCACCGGGCACAGGACGCCCCCGGGGAACACAACCCGGGCCGGCGCCGGGAGTCGGCGGCCAAGCCGTTCGCGCCGGTGCGACGCGGTGCGCTAGTGGGTACGCCGGCCCACCGCACCGGAGGGGCGGTGGCGCAGACGTGGGTCAGCACTGATCGCCGGCAGACCTGCACGGCCGTGGACCACCGCGCTGGCGCTCCCCGTGGTCCGCGTCGGCCGGGGACCCCGAGGCGGCAACGGCAGGCCCGCCGGAGCACCAGCGGGTGCGGGAGCTGCGGGAACGGGCGGGAACGGGGTCGCCGCGGAGGTCATCGCACCCCCGGCGAGCGGGGGGAACCCCGCACGCATCGGAGACCAGCCGGTGAAGCCGAGCATCCGCAACGCCGAGGCGGTGAGCTTCTGCGCCGCCTGTTCGGCCGACCAGCCCAGGGTGTCCAGCAGGTCGACGATCACGCGCTCGTCGAAGACCGACGCCCACAGCAGCACCGCGTAGTCGGGCTCCTGCGGAGGCAGCACACCCCCCTCCACCAGGCCCAGAACGACCGGCGACAGCACCTCGTGCAGCCGGGAGACCAGGTCGTCCTGGCCGCGCAGCCGGGCGAGGTAACCCTGCGCGGACCGTACGTGGACCGCCGCGCGGCCCCAGCGGGCCACCGAGCGGACCCACACCTCGCAGACCACCTCGAAGTTGCCCAGGTGGTCGTCGCCGGTGGCCAGCGCCCGGATGTCAGTCACCAGCCCGTCGATGAGCTGAAGGTAGTAGCCGTCGAGTGCGTCGTGGACGTCGACGAAGTGCCGATAGGCGGTCGCCGTGGAGACGCCGGCCTCGGCGGCGAGGTCCACCAGGCTGAACCGGCGCCCGTTGCGGGCGAGGAGCCGCCCGACGGCGTCGAGCAGGTCCCGCCGGCTGGCAAGGAAGTCACTACGTGTCCGGCGGGACCGGGTCGAGCGCTCTACCGGAGCGTCTACAAGGTCGACAGCGGTGCTGCTGCGCACGCGCTCCCCTCTCCCGGCCCCAAAGGCCATACGGTTCTCCGCGGCCATGACGCGACTGGGCCGTCGCATGCATGAACTTCGCGCCTACGCCGCCAATATAGCGGAACAACTCATCAACTACGGAACGTTGACTATTTGTCCTCAAGGGCGGCTTGGCATGGCACGCCACCCCGCGACGCGGTATGGGCGGACGCCGGGACAGCGCATTAACAGGGGGACATCTCAGCTTAACATGATCTAGGAGGCCCCCAGCACCGTGTCGCGGTTCACTTCCCGCGCACCGACCCTTTCCAGGCCTCGTGACCAATTAACCGCCATCGGCAGTCCAATGTTCCTGGAATCACTTTCTCGATTACCCGAACATGCCCACCCGAAAAGGTGCTAGGCCGGCCACGCCGCAACCCGGCGGTACCGGTCCGCGCTGGTCCGCGCCGGCCGGACGTCCGGCCGGCGTTGGGCTCCCCCGCAGGTCGGCCCGGCCGCGCTCCATGCCGCCGGGCCCGCAGGACGGCCCGGCATGGAGCGGATCGAGGGCTCCGGCGACCCGGCACGTCCGGATCACCGGCGTGGAGCTGCTGGCGACGGACCGCCCGGCCTGGCAGCGGGCCAGGTCCGGCAGCGCGAGCCGGGCCGGGCGGAACACGTCGACGGATTGACCCGCCGGGCCTGGCGTCCACACGCCGCGCGGGGCGGGCAGCCGGGCGTCCCGCCGGCTACAGAAAGCCTGTTCAGGGGCACCACGCGGCTAGCGCTCCCGCGGGCCCCCGGTATCAGGATGGGGTGGGCGTACCGTGCCGGTCAGCTCGCCGGCAGGTCGGCCGCGGCCAGTCGCTCCGCCCAGTCCGCCCCGACCGGATGGAGGAGGACACGCCGCACCTCACCCTCCTCGTCTCCTGCCGGACGGCGGATCTCCACCCGCAGATGGGCACCCGCCAGCTGCTCCACCAACCCCGCGCCCCACTCCACGACGCATACGGACCGGTCGACGTCGGCGTCGAGATCGAGGTCGTCGACCTCCGCCACCCCACCGAGACGGTAGGCGTCCACATGGACCAGTGGCAGGCGGCCGTCGGTATGGACACGAGCGAGGACGAACGTCGGTGACGTGACCGCCCCGCCTATCCCCAGGCCGCGTGCCAGCCCCTGGACGAAGACGGTCTTTCCCGCTCCCAGCGGCCCACCGAGGACGATCAGATCCCCGGCTCGCAGTACCGGCGCAAGTCGCGCGCCGATCGCGCGCATCTGCCCCGGATCCTCGGCCTCGATCTCCGCGACGGCGGGCATGGTCATCCGTTCGTGTCCGCCCGGTTCATGACGGGGCCGACTGGGCCGACGAGGTGGGCTGGGTTGGCTGGGTGGCCGAAGGGGCGGCGATACGACGCGGCCCGGCGCTGCCGCTCCGGCGCCCGCGGGGCCTGGCACGCGCAACGAGGTCGCGGATCGCGGCGTTCGTCGCAGCCGGACGCTCGAGCATGACCGCGTGGCCGGCTCCGGCCTCGACCCGCAGCTCGGCGTCGGGCAGGAGCTCGGCGAGCTCGCGGCTGTGCTCGATCGGCGTCATGAGGTCACCGTCGCCGACGAGGATCATCGTCGGAACGTCCCGCAGGCCGGCCACGGCGCTCACCTTGTCATGGTCGAGCAGCGTCGACATGAACGCGGCCATCACCGGGATCGGCGTGTCCCCCACCATGGTCTCCAGAAAGGAGACCACGGACGGTGGCACATCGCTCCCTCCGAAGGCGATCCGCCGGGTGATCTCCCAGGAGAAGTCGCTGCCGCGGCGGCGGGCCCGCTCGAACAGTGACGGCGCACGCTGCATCCCGACCGTCAGGGTCGGCAGGACCCGGCGCACCCCACTCGTGATCACCGCCGGCAGGCCCAGAGTCAACCGGGCCAGGTCCCCCGCACTGGTCGACAGGAGCACCACACCGGCGACCCTGTCCCGGAACAGCTCCGGGTGGGTCCCCGCCAGGGCGATGATCGTCATGCCGCCCATCGAGTGGCCGACCAGCACGATCGGCCCCTCGGGAACCCGCTCGGCCAGCACCTGGTGGAGGTCGGCGGCAAGCTGGTCGATCGTGCAGTTCCCCGCCTCGGAGGGGCCGGAGCGCCCGTGCGCCCGCTGGTCGTAGAAGACCATCGGCCCCAGATCCCGCAGGGCGCGGTACTGGAACACCCACGAGTCGCCGTTGACGCAGAAGCCGTGCACGAAGACCAGAGTCGGAGTGGCCGCGCCGTCGCCGGCAGCGGTGCCCGGTGCCGGGCCGGGCTCCTGCGCGGTCTCCTCCACGTACAGCGGGACCGCGTCCGCCGTGGTGACGACCGTCGAGACACGCCCGCCGATCGGGCCGACGCCCTCCTCAGCCGGCAGATCAGGCAGGTCGCGGTGGCGCCGCACGACGCGGCGTTCGGCGATCAGGCCCGCGGCGACGACCGCCCCGACCAGGCCGACGGTGCCGCCACGCCGGGCTGCCTGCGAGCCCACCACCGTGCCGGCAGCCCGGGCGACGGCGCGAGCAGCGCCACCCACGGATGGAGCACCCGCCATCGCCAGCCACCTCTTCCTGCCGAGCGTTCCTGTTCCTGCCGAGCGGCCAATCCAGTCCCCACCGATCCCCACCGAGATGACGGTGGGCACCGAAAGGACAACGGTCGCCAAAAGGCGCGCGACATACCGATAATGCCCGATGGTGCCACCGTGGCGGGCAGGACGCCCTCGGCGGCAGCCCGGTGACCGGCCCGTCCTCACCGCGGTGGGCCACGCCAGGGACCACTGACCACCGCAGGGACGGCCGGAGGGCACCCGTGGGCGCGGGCACAGGCGGATAACCGACAGGGGCTCCCGGAGATCCACCGGGACCCGGTCCGGATCCTCCGCTAGCGTTGAACGGGTCGAGCCGTGCGGTTGCGACAAGGGGAGGCGTCGTGAAACTGCGGTGGCGGAAGAGCAGGCCGGCCGTGTCGCCGGTCCACAGCGGCGCTGTCGATGTCGAGGACGACCTCGACGAGCTGGACCAGCTGGGCGGAGACCTCGGGATCACAGAACCGGCCGGGCAGGCGCCCGCGACCGGCGGGCCGGTCATGCTGACACTGACCACCCGCACCGAGCTGGAGAAGGCCGCCGAGCGCGCGGCGAACCCACAGCCGGTACGCCGCCGGATGGAGCGCGGCATGTTCGGCGGCGGCGCCGCCACCGGTCACTCCCACGGCGCTGAGGGCGACGGCGGCGGAGGCTGCGGCAGCGGAGGCTGCGGCTGCTGAACGGGTGGAAGGGCTGACCGGCTGACCGGTCAGCCGCTCCCCCGGGCCTTGGACGTGGCCGGGTCTCAGACGTAGACGCGCGGCACCCTGGCGCCGATGCGGGTGACGATCTCGTAGTTGATGGTGTCCAGTGCACGCGCCCAGTCGTCGGCGGTCGGCTCGCCGTGGTCGCCCGGGCCGAAGAGAACGACCTCGTCCCCGGCGGCGACCGGGTCGACGCCGACGTCCACGACGAACTGGTCCATGCACACCGTTCCGGCGATCCGACGGCGGCGCCCACCGAGCAGCACCTCGGCGGTGTTGGTCGCCGTGCGCGGGATGCCGTCCGCGTAGCCGAGCGGGATGACGGCGAGGTTGGTCTCGGCCCGCGTCGTGTACCGGTGCGCGTAGGAGACGCCGGTGCCTTCCGGAACCCGTTTCACCAGGGCCGTGCCGGCGCGCAGTGTCATCGCCGGGCGCAGGCCGAAGGCCGAGGGCGGGCCGACCTCGGGACCAGGCGACAGCCCGTACACCGACACCCCGGGCCGGACCATGTCGAAGTGAGCTTCCGGGCTGACCAGAGTCGCGGCCGAGTTCGCGAGGTGTCGCAGGCGTGGGGTCAGGCCGGCCTTGCGGGCGGCGTCCACCGCGTCACCGAACCGCCCGATCTGCGACTGGACGGTCGGGTGGCCCGGGCTGTCGGCGAAGGCGAAGTGGCTCCACACTCCGACGACCTCGAGCAGCCCCTCGGCTTCCAGCGCCGCCGCGGACTCGCACAGGTCCGGCCAGACCTCCCCGGTGGCGCCGGCTCGACCGAGACCAGTGTCGATCTTGAGGTGCACCCGGGCCGGCCGGCCGACCTGCCGCGCGGCCGCGGCGAGCTCATCGAGTGCCCAGCCCGCCGAGGCGGAGAGGTCGATGTCGGCCGCCACCCCGGCGGCCAGCCGCTCACCGGGCCCGGCCAGCCAGGAGAAGACCGGCGCGGTGATCCCGGCGGCGCGCAGGCTCAGTGCCTCCTCCAGGAAGGCGGTGCCCAGCCAGGTGGCGCCCGCCTCCAGCGCAGCCTGGGCGCAGGGCACCATGCCGTGCCCGTAGCCGTCAGCCTTGACCACGGCCATGGTGACGGCGTTGCGCGCCCGGGCCACCAGAGCCGCGACCGAGTCGCGCACAGCGTCCAGTTCGATGGCCGCGTAGGCGCGCGGCGGATGCGGCAGGCTCACCCCCTGACGCTAGCAAGCAGCTCCGCGATCACCTCCGGTAGCAACGCCGGCAGGTCTCCGGCGGCCAGCGGGCGCGGACCGCGCTCGGCCGCCGAGCCGTGCAGGAAGGCGCCTGCCGCGGCGGCGAGCTCCGGCGGCAGTCCCGCGGCGAGCAGCGACCCGGCCAGGCCGGTGAGGACGTCCCCGGTCCCGGCTGTGCCCAGCCAGGGCGTCCCGGTCAGGTTGACGAACGCCGCGCCGCCGGAGCCGGCGACGATGGTCCGGTTGCCCTTGAGCAGGATGGTCGCGCCCAGCTCCGCGGCCGCCTGGCGGACCGTGCCCAGGCGGTCCGTCGCGAGACGGGCCGGCAGGTCGGCGGCGTCCCAGCCCAGGGCCGTCGCGACAAGCCGGGCGAACTCGCCTTCGTGCGGGGTGAGGACGACCTCAAATCCGCTGCCCGGGCCGGCGCGGTCGTGCAGCAGGCGGGGCCGGGCGGCGATGAGTTCGGCCAGCGGCTGCAGCGCACCCGCGTCAGCGAGCAGGCCGGTGTCGGTCTGGTCGAGCAGGGCGGCGACGAGCCGCCCGGTCGCCTCGTCCGGGGGGAGCCCCGGTCCGATCGCCCATGCCTGCACGCGGCCGGCGGCCAGTGCAGCGTCGGCGTCGCCGGGCGCGATCACCGTCACCACGGTTTCGGGATGCGCCCGGCGGATGTGGGCGGCGGCCTGTTCCTCGGCGATGACCCGCAGGTAGCCTGCGCCACCCCGGAGAGCGCCACCGACGGCCAGCACGCCCGCGCCGGGGTAGCGGTCGCTCCCGCCGACGAGGCCGAGCACGCCCCGGGAGTACTTCGAGTCGGCGGCGGACGGCACCGGCAGAAGGCGGGCGACGTCCTCGCCGCCGAGAGCACGCAGGTCGGCGGTGGGCAGATCCAGCCCGATGCCGACCAGCTCGACCCGCCCCGTGTGGGTGGATCCGGGCCCGACCAGCAGGCCCCGCTTGTACGTGCCGAAGGTGACGGTGCTGCTGGCCCGCACCGCGCCGTCCGCCACCGCGCCGGTGTCGGCGTCGACGCCGCTGGGGACGTCGACGGCCACGGTGCGCGCTGGCGGTGCCAGCCGGGCCAGCAGTGCGTGTGGTTCCCGCAGCGGGCCTCGCCCGCCGATACCGAGCAGCCCGTCCAGGACGAGGTCGGCCGAATCCAGGAGGTCGGCGGACGCGTCGCCGCCCAGCCCCGGGCCCGTCCCCTGGGCTGGATCGCCCCGCTGGCCCGGTGCCGGGCCGGGGCCGGTGTGGTGCAGGCGTCCGCCGGCGGCGAGCAGGGCGGCTGTCGCCTCCGGATGGGTCCGCCCCGGCGCCAGGACGTGCACGGTGGCGCCGCGGGCGGCCAGCCGCGCACCGGCCCACAGCGCGTCCCCACCGTTGTCGCCCCCGCCGGCGAGGACGACCACGCGGGCTCCGTACACCCGGCCGAGGCGACCGACGGCATGGGTGACCAGCCCGGACACGGCACGCTGCATGAGCGCGCCCGGAGGCAGGGCCGCGAGCAGCGGCGCCTCGGCGGCCCGGACATCGGCCACGGTGTGAGCTTCGATCATGTCGCCATGCTCCCGGCTCGGCCGCCCGCGCGCCCGCGGCCACCCCGTGGCGCGCCCGGCGGGTTCGGGGCGGATCGGACCGCCAGATGAACCGCCGGTCAGACCGCCCCGTGCTGGCGGCCGTGCCAGGCGACGGTGGCCTCCCACAGAGCGTCGGCGACCGCCTCGCTCTCGTCGGCGGCGTCGAGCAGTGTCTCCACCAGCTCCGCGCGCGGGACGCGGCTCAGGAAGACCCTGATCGCCGCGTGCACGGGGTCGTCGGCGAAGAGGTCCTCAGTGCTGCCTTCCTCGTCGTCCTCCTCGTCGTCGGCCATGCCGGCCGAGCCGGTGGCAACCAGCGCCACCGCGACGGCGTGCCGGCAGAAGGCGCCGCCGACACTGTCCGTACAGGTACAGGTGGAACCTGGCCCCTCGTCGCCCGCCACGAGCCGGACCTGCTGGTGGCCGTCGTCGTCGACAGTTCCCGAAGCGTTGGTGGGACGGATCCGGAGCTGCTCCACCCGGCCGAGCAGCGCCAGGCTGACGCCCTCCATGAAGACGGCTGTGCCCGCCCGCTGTGCGCAGGCACGCTCCTCGAAGGCGGCCTCGAGCGGGGTGACCGCCTCGTCGCCGTGCCCGTCGCCCTCGGACGCCGAAATGATCATTCCTTAATCCTACGGAACCAGCGCGGGAGCGCGCTGGCTAGGGACCGAGTTGGACTAGCCGACCGCTCCATCGCGATATATCGTGAGCGTACGCAAAGCAACGCGAACCTTGATCCAAGGAGATCACCATGAGTTCACATGCCCTTCCTGACTGGGAGGCCCGCTGGGAGGGTTGGAGCAGGTTCTTCCCCTTCGACCCGTCCCGAGTGGTCGAGGCCGCCCGCCAGGCGGCGTTCGCCGAGGCCACCAGAGGTGCCGACCGCACCCGTGACCGCCACAGCCGGATGCACGGCGAGCACGGCCACGGCGAGCACGGGCAGCACGGCCACGGCGGGCCCGCGGGGCGCGGCGGAGGCCGGGGCGGCGGGCGCGGCAGCCGCCAGAACGTGCCGTTCGGGCCGGGAGGCTGGCCGTTCGGCCGCGGGTTTCCCTCGGGTCCGGGCTTCGGGCGCGGGGCGCGGGTCGCTCGCGGCGACGTCCGCGAGGCCCTGCTCGCCCTGCTCGCCGAGGAGCCCATGCACGGGTACCAGATGATCGGCGAGCTGGCCGCCCGCAGCGGCGGCACGTGGCGGCCGAGTCCCGGCTCCGTCTACCCGGTGCTGTCGATGCTGGCCGACGAAGGCCTCGTCCGGGCCGAGGAGCGGGACGGGCGGCGGGTCTTCCACCTCACCGAGGCGGGCCAGGCCCATGTCACCGCCCGGGCCGGCGCCGCGAAGCCGTGGGAGACCGCGGCGGCGAGCGCGGCCGACGACGGCACCGCCGCACTGCGCACCCTCGCGTTCGGAGTGGGTGCCGCCGTGATCCAGGTCGCCCAGGCCGGTGACACCGACCAGATCGCCGCGGCGCGCGAGCTGCTCGTCGAGGCCCGCCGGGGCCTGTACCGGATCCTCGCTGGCGACCTCGAGCCTTCCGCCGCGACACAGGAAGCCGCGGAAGGCGGCCACGACGAGGCCGGCCGGACGACTGGCGCCACGGGTGCCACGGGTGCCAACGGCGATGACGCGCGCGCCACCGGCGGCCCGGCGAAGGACCTCGGCTGAACCGACTCCGGCGCCACCGCCCGGTGACGCCGGACCCGACGGCCCGGAGCGGGGCACCCGCCGCCGCTCCGGGCCCTGCCGGAGCGGCGGGCTATTCGACCGTGACGGACTTGGCCAGGTTGCGGGGCTGGTCGACGTCCAGGCCGCGCGCCAGCGCCAGCTCGCAGGCGAACACCTGCAGCGGCAGCGTTGTGACCAGCGGCGCGAGCAGAGATGAGGTGGCCGGCACCCGGATCAGGTGATCGGCGTAGGGCTCGACCGCGGTGTCGCCCTCCTCCGCGATCACGATGGTGCGGGCGCCGCGAGCCCGTACCTCCTGGATGTTGGACACGATCTTGCCGTGCAGGTTCGCCCGCCCGCGTGGCGACGGGACGACCACCACCACGGGCAGGCCGGGCTCGATGAGCGCGATGGGTCCGTGCTTCAGCTCGCCGGCGGGGAAGCCCTCGGCGTGCATGTAGGCCAGTTCCTTCAGCTTCAGTGCGCCTTCCAGCGCCACCGGATAGCCGACATGCCGGCCGAGGAACAGCACCGCCTTCGCCCCCGCGAGGCTGCGGGCCAGCTCGCGCACCGGCTCGACCGTCCCGAGCGTGCGCCGCACCAGCTCCGGCATGCGCTGCAGCCTGTCCACGTAGGCCGCGACCTCGTCGCCGTACAGGACGCCGCGGGTCTGTGCCAGGAACAGGCCGACAAGCAGGCAGGCCGCGACCTGCCCGAGGAACGTCTTGGTCGCGGCGACGCCCACCTCGGGACCACAGCGGGTGTAGAGGACGGCATCCGACTCACGCGGGATCGTCGAGCCGTTGGTGTTGCAGATCGCCAGGACGCGCGCCTTCTGCTCCCGGGCGTGCTTGACCGCCATCAGGGTGTCGAGCGTCTCCCCGCTCTGACTGATCGCGACCACCAGCGTCGACCGGTCCAGCACCGGGTCGCGGTAGCGGAACTCCGAGGCCATCTCGACCTCGCAGGGCAGCCGCGTCCAGTGCTCGATGGCGTACTTGGCGATCAGGCCGGCGTGGTACGCCGTCCCGCAGGCCACGATGAAGACCTTGTCGATGTCACGGAAATCCTGGTCGGAGAGTCGCTCCTCGTCCAGGACGATGGAGCCCTCCGGCGAGAGCCGCCCGCGCAGCGTGTCGGCGAGCGCAGCCGGCTGCTCGCTGATCTCCTTCAGCATGAAGTAGGGGAAGCCGCCCTTCTCGGCGGCGCTCGCGTCCCAGTCCACGTGGTAGCGACGGCCCTCGATCGGGGTGCCGGCGAAGTCGTAGATGGTCACGCCGTCGCGGCGGGCCTCGACGACCTGGTCCTGCCCGATCTCCAGGGCCTCCCGCGTGTGCGCGATGAAGGCGGAGACGTCGCTGGCGAGGAACGCCTCGCCGGCTCCGAGGCCGACGACCAGCGGGCTGTTGCGCCGCGCGCCGACGACGACCTCAGGATGGTCCTGGTGCAGGACGACGAGGGTGAACGCGCCCTGGAGCCGACGGCAGACCGCGCGCAGAGCCTCGGTCAACGGATGCGGCCCGGTCGGCCCGGTATCGGCAGCACCGCCCGCGGCGCCGGAGCTGCCCGCCGTGCCGGCCGTGGCGGCGGCTGCGGCGACGGCGGCTGCCGCGGTGGTGGCTGAACCTCCGGTGCTGCCGGACGCAGCGCGGGACCGGGCGATCTCGATTTCCAGCAGGTGTGCGACGACCTCGGTGTCGGTCTCGCTGGTCAGTTCGTGGCCGCTGTTCTCCAGCTCCGTGCGCAGCTCGGCGAAGTTCTCGATGATCCCGTTGTGGATCACCGCGACCGTGCCGGTGCAGTCGGTGTGCGGATGGGCGTTCACGTCGGTGGGACCACCGTGCGTCGCCCACCGGGTGTGTCCCATGCCGGTCGTTCCCGGCATCGCGTCACTGCCCTCGTCGAGGACCTTCTCCAGGTTCGCCAGCCGCCCGGCGCGACGCTCGGTGCGTAGCACCCCGGCGCCGACGACGGCGACACCCGCAGAGTCGTAGCCGCGGTACTCCAACCGGCGCAGCCCGCTCAGCACGACCTCGAGGGCCGGCTGTGCACCGACGTACCCAATGATCCCGCACATGTTGCTCAGCGTACGCAGTCCGGTCCGGGTCCTGAGCACGGACCACTCGGATGCCGGAGATGTCGGCGCGCAGCCGCGCCCGTTCCGTCACAGCGGGTGTGTTTCACCCGCCGCCGGCCATGTCAGCGCAAGGCACGCTGGACGACGTCCGCCAGCCTGCCCGCGATCGCGCGGGCGAGCTGGTCGGTGGGTGCCTCGACCATCACCCGGACCAGCGGCTCGGTGCCCGACGGCCGCAGCAGCACCCGGCCCGCGCCGCCGAGCTCCGCCTCCGCCACCGCGACCGCCGCACGCAGTTCGTCGGACGTCTCCGCGCGGGCCCGGTCCACCCCACGCACGTTCACCAGCACCTGCGGCAGGCGGGTCATCACCTTCGCCAGCTCGTCGAGCGGCTGGCCCTTCTCCGCCATCCGGCCAAGAATCTGCAGTGCCGTCAGCAGCCCATCACCCGTCCCCGCGTGCCGCAGGAACAGCACATGCCCACTCTGCTCCCCGCCCAGCGAGTAGGAACCCGCGCGCATGGCCTCCAGCACGTAACGATCGCCGACCGGGGTGGTGACCACGGAGATCCCGGCGTCCCGCATCGCGTGGTGGAAGCCCAGGTTCGACATGACGGTGACAACGACGGTGCGGTGCGCCAGCTCGCCTCGCTCGGCGAGCGCGAGCGCGCAGAGGGCGAGGATCTGATCGCCATCGACGATCTCGCCGGTCGCGTCGACAGCCAGGCAGCGGTCGGCGTCGCCGTCGTGGGCGATGCCCGCGTCGGCACCGTGCAGGCGGACAGCGTCCCGCAGGCTGTCGAGGTGGGTCGCCCCGGAGCGGTCGTTGATGCGCAGCCCGTCGCCGTCGGCATGCAGCGCAACGACCTCGGCGCCGGCGGCGCGCAGCACCCGCGGAGCGAGGTCGAAGGCGGCGCCCTGGGCGCAGTCGACGACGACCTTGAGGCCGTTCAGGCTCCCCCTGCCGGCAGGCAGGCTGGTGAGCAGGTGGTCGACGTAGCCGTCGACGAGCATGCGGTCGTCACGGACCCGGCCGACCGCGGCCCCGACGGGGCGGTGGCCGGCAGCCGCGCCGGACATCCGGCGTTCGATCGCGTCCTCGACCTCGTCGGGCAGTTTGAGACCGCCGGCCGCGAACAGCTTGATCCCGTTGTCGGGCATCGGATTGTGGCTGGCCGAGAGCATCACGCCCAGATCGGCACCGGTCGAAGCGACCACGTAGGACACCGCCGGGGTCGGCACGACCCCGACCCGGACGACGTCCGCCCCGGACCGGGCGAGGCCGGCGACGACCGCGGCCTCCAGGAACTCCCCCGACGGCCGCGTGTCCCGCCCGACGATGACCAGCGGGCGGTGGTCGGCTGCCGAAGCCGACCGGGCCACCGGCACCCCGTCCACGGGCTGCCGGGGCGGCGTGCCCTGGCCCGCGACCTCCTCGACAGCAGCCGAGGCCAACGCGAGCGCCTGCTCCGCCGTCAGATCGGCGTTCGCGACACCGCGCACGCCGTCAGTACCGAAAAGCCTCGCCATTGAGGCCTCCCCTGCAGTCGCGGCGGCACCGGCGGGCGCCGTTGGCACGCCGCGCGGAGATCGACAGAAAACCATCGCACGCCTGACGGCCCGACAGGCCAGGCCTGCCGGGCCGCACCCACCGAACCGGTGGGCGGCGAATCAGCGCTTGCTGTACTGAGGCGCCTTACGGGCCTTCTTCAGGCCGTACTTCTTCCGCTCCTTGATCCGCGAATCCCGGGTCAGGAAGCCGGCCTTCTTCAGGGTCGGCCGGGACTCCTCCTCGGCGATGATCAGCGCGCGGGCGATCGCCAGGCGCAGCGCGCCCGCCTGCCCCGACACGCCGCCACCGTGCAGGAGGGCGACCATGTCGTACGACTCGGCCTTCTCCAGGATCTTCAGCGGCTCGTTCACCAGCTGCTGATGCACCTTGTTGGGGAAGTACTCCTCGAGCGTGCGCCCGTTGAGGGTCCACTTACCCGTACCCGGGAGCAGACGCACCCGGACAACAGCCTCTTTGCGCCGGCCAGTGGCTCGGGGATTGCCCTGGGCGTCGGTCACGACAGCCACGTCGCGTTCCTTCCTTGTCTGAAACAGATTGCTCGAGGCCACCCGAAACGGCTCGATCGGTCATGTCGGGCCGTCAGTCGGAGGGACGCCGTGCGCCCATCCGCGTGCTTCGGGATGCCCATCGAGCCGCGACTACTGCGCGACCTGCTTGATCTCGTACGGGACGGGCTGCTGGGCCTGGTGCGGGTGAGTCGGGCCCGCGTACACCTTCAACTTGCTGCCCTGCGCCCGGCCGAGCCGGTTGTGGGGGAGCATCCCACGGATCGCCCGTTCGACGATCACGTGGGGGCGGGTGTCGAGCAGCTCGCCGTAGGAGGTGCTGCGCAGACCACCCGGGTAGCCCGAGTGCCGGTGGAACTGGGCCTGCTCACGCTTGTTGCCCGTCATCGCGACCTTGCCGGCGTTGATGACGATGACGAAGTCGCCCGTGTCGATGTGCGGAGCGAAGTACGGCTTGTTCTTGCCGCGCAGGAGCTGGGCAGCCTGGCTGGCCAGCCGACCGAGCACGATGTCGGTGGCATCGATGACGTGCCACGCGCGCTGTACGTCCGCGGGCTTGGGCTGGTACGTGCGCACAGGTCTGCCTTCTCGTTCGGACGAACTCGCGGGGAGCCTCGTCGTGTGTCGCCAGCAAGGTGCCCAGCGGGACGTGGAGAACCGCGGGGCGAGATGCACTGCCAGAGGTATGGGGCCGACCTCAGCGCGCAGAGCTGGCCATACCAGGCCGCCACACGGAGCTGAAGGTCCGCAGCAGTCTTTGAGGTTACCAGGCGATCGCCGCGGCAGGACCGACGGCCCTCGCGACCGGCGGGCCCGCCGTCCCGCCTCCGCCCCACGGACGAGCCGCGCGGCCGGCCCGGCACCAGGCCTGCCCGGCCCCGACAACCCGGACCTGGCACGCCGACCACCCGATCCGCCGCTCCCGACCCGCTGTTCCCGATCCGCTGTTCCGGCCGGCGCGCGCCCAGCGTGTCCAGCCCGGACCCTCGACCCCGACACGCCGGCTGACCGGCACATATGCCGCGTTCGGTTATTCTCTCGCAGACATCCGGACGCGTCGCCTTCACCGCAGGCCGCGAGGCGCTCCGCCAAGCCTGACAGGACATACCGCGCCACAAACCGCGCCGACCGTGGGCTACCACCTCGCCGCAGGCACACCGCGGCGGGGCGGGCATCTCGGCAGCGGGGCGTGGGATGAGCGAGGAGGAGCCCATGCCACCCGAACCCGCGGACGACCTGCCCTTCGAGGTCCGGTCGGGCTCGGGCTCGGGTGACCAGGGTCCTGGCAGCTCGGGTCCTGGCAGCTCGGCCGGTCCGGCCGAGGAACCGCCGGCCGGCGGATGGACCCCGCCGGTCGAGGATCCGCTGTTCGGTCCGCTCCCCACCTACGCCACCGGCGCCTACCCGCTCGCCGGCCACCAGCAGGGCGGCTATCCGATCGCCGGCCACCTGCCGACCGGCCCGCTGCCCGGGCCCGGCACGCACGGCGGCGCCGCCGCCGCCGACGGTGCCCACTCGCCCGGCTGGCAGGGTGACCGGGGCCAGGCGGTCGGCGCGGGTGGCCAGATTTCTCCGGCGGAGCTCGGTCCCGAGCAGACCGGAGGCTTCTCCTTCCACCTGCGCACCGCGACCAGCCCGCTTCCGGTCCTGGCACCACGTCCCGAGGCCCCGGCCGTAGGCCAGGCATCTGCCGGCAGGCCGCCGTCGGCTGCCACGCCGGCCGCGACACCGGCTGGGGCGCAGGGGCCGCAGGAGCCACCCACCGGTCCGATCGCCACGCCCTATCCCGAGGAGGACGCGGCCCAGTCGCGGGCGGGCATGATCGGTGGCGAGCCGCGGGCCCGTTCGACGAATCTCGCGAAGCCGGCCAGGACGCGGGTCGCGATGAGTCGTCAGCAGACCGACCGTGACGACACCGACCGCCGCGAAGCTACGGAGGGTGGCGAGAACCGTCCGGGCGGGCGGGCCCGTTTCGGCGGAGACGTCAGGCGTTTCGAGGTTCCCGAGGAGGGGGCTCCGGGGCGGCGGGGCACGCGGCGGCTGATCGCGGTTGCGGCCGCGCTCGTGCTCACCCTGGTTGCCGCGGGAGCCGTCATCGTCCTCGCCCGGGGTGGCGGCGACGGCACCCCGGGCACCCCGGCGCCCACAGCAGCGGCGCCGTCGGTGGACCCGAACTTCATCAACAGCGCGGCCTCCGACGCCAGGCCGGTGGCGGCGAACGAGTTCTTCCCCGACCGCGAGATCACCGTCCAGGGCCACCGGTACACCCGGCTCGGCTCCAGTCTGGTGTCCGGCTGCCCGGACCGCAGCGGTGAGCTCGTCACCGCCCTCAACGACGACTCGTGCACCCAGCTTGTCCGCGCGCTGTACCTGACAGCGCCGGCCGGGGGCGGCCCGCAGGTGCTCGCCGGTGTCTCGGTGTTCGTCACGGACACACAGAGCACCGCGCAGGCCGCCGCGGCGATCGCTGCCCAGGGCCGGGGCGGCGTGACCGCACTGCCGATCCCCGCGGGCTCGATCGAGAACGCACAGATTCTCGGCCCGGCCGGGGACAACTCCTGGCGAGCTGCGATCGCCCGCGGGCACTACATGATCCTCACGCAGCTCGCCTACGTCGACGGCAGCCAGGGCGGTCCCGACGACCCGGCGCTGCGTGACACGATCACCGACCTGGGGCTGATCGCCGTCGAGCCGATCGCCCAGCGCATGGTCGCTGGTGGGACCGGTACCGCCGGCGGCGGCTCCTCCCCCGCGACCAGCCCGGCCGGCCGCTGAGCCGACCCCGCACCCTGGCGCACGAAAGGCTCTGGCCGCCAGGCTCCCCGGCGGGCCGTCCGGTCAGCCGGAGGACGTCGTCGGGACCCGTACCGCCCGGGTCACCCGGGCGCGGGCGGCCAGCAGCGCGTCGGGGGGGTAGCGGACCTCGACGAGCGTCAGGCCGTGCGCGGGGAGCACGGTGACCGCGGGGTCGCGCACACCTCGGCCGAGCACACCGGCGGCCCATTCCGGTCGCTGGCGCCCCTCCCCCACCGCTACAAGCGCGCCCACCAGGGCGCGCACCATCGAATGGCAGAACGCGTCAGCCTCGACATCGGCCAGGATCACGCCGCCCGCGCTGCGGGAGACATCCAGGCGCAGCAGCGTCCGCACCGTCGTGGCACCCTCGCGCCGGCGACAGAAGGCGGCGAAGTCATGCTCCCCGAGCAGCAGCAGTGCGGCCTGGGCCATCGCGGCGGTGTCCAGCGGGCGAGGGGAGGCCAGCGTGTCGAAACGGCGCAGCGGGTCCGCGCCGTGGGGTGCATCCGTGATCCGGTAGACGTACCGGCGGGACAGCGCCGAGAAGCGGGCGTCGAACCCGGCCGGGGCGGGTGCGAGGCCGGTGACGCGGACCGCGCGGTCGAGCACCCCGTTGAGCCGGCGGGCCAGCCCGCCGACCGGGGTACCAGCAGGAAGGTCGACATGCGCCACCTGGCCGATGGCGTGCACGCCCGAGTCGGTGCGACCCGCGACGGTGAGGCGCACCGCCGACAGCCGGGCCACCCTCATCAGCGCGTCCTCGACGTCGCCCTGGACCGTGCGCTGCCCGGGCTGACGGGCCCACCCGGCAAACGGGGTGCCGTCGTAGGACAGATCCAGTCGCAGGCGGAGCAGCCCTTCGATCGGGGCTGTCGGGGTCACCACTGCCATCTGGCCAGCCATCAGGACCTCCCACACCGCAACACGGCAGTCCCGGAGCCCTGACGCCCGGCACGGCCCTCGTCCCCCGCGGGGACCTACCTGGACCCTCGTACTACGGGGGGATCTACCCGGACCATCGTGGCGAACTCCGGGCACACACGCAGGAGCCCGCCGCCCCACCACGGGCGACGGGCTCCTGACCGATCAGATGCAACGACTCCGCAGCCGGCCACGAACCGGGCCGCCACGACAGTCGGAACCGCTCAGCTCTCCGGCTTGGTCTCGGCGCCGGTCTCGTTCTCGTTGCTCACGGCCTCGGCGCTGGTGGCGTCGGCGCTGGTGGCGTCGGCGCTGGTGGCGTCGGCGCTGGTGGCGTCGGCAGCCTTCGCGGCCTCGGCCTCGGCGGCAACCCCGGCAGCCGTCGGCGACTCCTTGCGGAGGTCGTCGGCAGCCTCGGCCGTGGCGCCGGTCGGCGCCTTGCGGGAGGCGAACCGCGTCCCGCGGGCACGCTCGGCCTCGGCGACGGCCGACTGGCCGACGGTCAGTGCCTCGACGAGCTCGATGCGGGCCATCGGAGCGGCGTCGCCGCGGCGCGGGCCCAGCTTCACGATGCGCGTGTAACCACCGCTACGGTCCGCGTACCGCGGCCCGATCTCGGTGAAGAGCGTGTGCACGACCGAGTTGTTCCGGACGACCCGCATCACCCTCCGCCGCGCGTGCAGGTCACCACGCTTCGCGTGGGTGACCAGGCGCTCGGCGTAGGGGCGCAGCCTGCGCGCCTTCGCCTCAGTGGTCGTGATGCCACCGTGCTCGAACAGCGCGGTGGCGAGGTTGGCCAGCAGCAGCCGCTCATGTGCGGGGCTGCCGCCGAGCCGGGCGCCCTTGGTTGGCGTGGGCATGATGGGTGCTCCTCGTTCCTCTCGCTGTTCTCCGGGCGCTGCCGGGAAGCACGGCTGGGCCCCCGGTAGACGTGCGCCTCGGGCCCCCGGTCATCCGGGGGCCCGGGCCACACGGTCGGATCAGTACTGTTCGGTCTCGACGAACTCGCGACCGTCGTCGGACGGGTCGGAGAACGACGGGTTGTACGTGTCGGTGCCGTAGGTGTCGACCGCCTGACGCGGGTCGAACCCGGGCGGGGAGTCCTTGAGCTGCAGGCCCATGGCACCCAGCTTGGTCTTGACCTCGTCGATCGACTTCTGCCCGAAGTTGCGGATGTCGAGCAGATCGGCCTCGCTGCGGGACACCAGCTCACCGATGGTGTGGATGCCCTCGCGCTTGAGGCAGTTGTAGGAGCGGACGGTCAGGTCCATCTCCTCGATCGGCAGCGCCAGGTCGGCGGCCAGGGCCGCGTCCGCCGCGGACGGGCCGATGTCGACACCCTCCGCCTCGGCGTTGAGCTCCTGGGCCAGGCCGAAGAGGCCGACGAGGGTCTTGCCCGCGCTGGCCATCGCGTCCCGCGGCGAGATCGACTGCTTCGTCTCGACGTCGACGATCAGCCGGTCGAAGTCCGTCCGCTGCTCGACACGGGTTGCCTCGACCTTGTAGGTCACCTTCAGCACCGGCGAGTAGATGGAGTCGATCGGGATACGGCCGATCTCCTGGCCGGGCTGCTTGTTCTGCGCGGCGCTCACGTAGCCGCGGCCCCGCTCGACGGTCAGCTCGATCTCGAGCTTGCCCTTGTCGTTGAGGGTCGCAAGGTGCAGGTCGGGGTTGTGCACCTCGACGCCGGCCGGGGGCGCGATGTCCGCCGCGGTGACCTCACCGGGGCCCTGCTTGCGCAGGTACATCACGGTCGGCTCGTCGTTGTCGGAGCTGACGACCAGTTCCTTGAGGTTCAGGATCAGGTCGGTCACGTCCTCCTTGACCCCGGGAACCGTGGAGAACTCGTGGAGGACGCCGTCCACCCGGATGCTCGTCACGGCCGCGCCCGGAATCGACGACAGCAGGGTGCGGCGCAGCGAGTTGCCGAGGGTGTAGCCGAAGCCCGGCTCGAGCGGCTCGATCACGAAACGCGACCGGAACTCGGTGATCGGGTCCTCGGCGAGGGTGGGACGCTGAGCGATCAGCATGAGATCTTCCTTCCGCACACGGCGACCGCCATATGACGCCGTGAATGCCCCGGAACGCGGGGCCGACACAGAGACATCCGTCCATCCCTGTACCCCCAACAGTACGCCGAGCCACGATCCGGCCCGGCACGCCACTGGTGAAACCGGCTGCCGGCCGGCGTGGCCGGCAGCCGGGAAACGACTACTTCGAGTAGAGCTCGACGATCAGCTGCTCCTGCACCTGGGTGTCGATCACCTGGCGAGCGGGCAGCGAGTGGACGAGCAGGCGCATCTGGCTCGGGATCGCCTCGATCCACGGCGGAACGGTGCGGCCGGTCCCCGCGGTCTCGCGGGCCACGATGAACGGGGTGAGCTCGCGCGACTTCGGCGCGATCTCCACGATGTCGTTCTCGGTGACCCGGTAGCTCGGGATGTCGACCTTGCGGCCGTTGACCTGCACGTGACCGTGCCGGACCGCCTGGCGGGCGGCGTCCCGGGACGGCGCGAAGCCACCCCGGTAGACCACGTTGTCCAGGCGCGACTCGAGGATCTTCAGCAGCTCGTCACCGGTCTTGCCGGCGCGGCGGTTCGCCTCGTCGTAGTAGCCCCGGAACTGCTTCTCGAGGATGCCGTAGATACGCGCGCACTTCTGCTTCTCGCGCTTCTGCAGCAGGTACTCGGAGTCCTTCGTGCGGCCCCGGCCGTGCTCGCCCGGCGGGTAGGGCCGGATCTCGATCGGGCACTTCGGGGTCTCGCACTTGCTGCCCTTGAGGAACAGCTTCGTCTTCTCGCGGCGGCAACGCTTGCAGTCCGCGCCGGTGTAACGGGCCATGCTAGTCCTTCTCTCTCGTATCCCTGGCGCGGACTTCAGACCCGGCGACGCTTCGGCGGGCGGCAGCCGTTGTGCGGGGTGGGCGTGACGTCCTGGATGGCGCCGACCTCGAGGCCGGCGGCCTGCAGCGAGCGGATCGCCGTCTCCCGACCGGAGCCGGGGCCCTTGACGAAGACATCGACCTTACGCATCCCGTGCTCCTGCGCCTTGCGGGCCGCGTTCTCGGCGGCCATCTGCGCGGCGTACGGGGTCGACTTACGGGAGCCCTTGAAGCCGACGTGCCCGGCCGAGGCCCAGGAGATCACGTTCCCGCTCGGGTCGGTGATCGAGACGATCGTGTTGTTGAACGTGCTCTTGATGTGAGCGTGCCCGTGGGCGACGTTCTTCTTTTCTTTGCGCCGGACCTTCTTGACGCCGGCAGTGCGTGTCTTGGGAGGCATAAACCCGTGGTCTCCGTCTGTGAGGTCGTCGGTCAGCGGTCGGCGCCCGGGTACGCGTGGCCCGGGCGGAGCCGATGACTACTTCTTGCCGGCCTTCTTCTTCCCGGCGATGGCACGGCGCGGGCCCTTGCGGGTGCGCGCGTTGGTGTGCGTGCGCTGGCCGTGGACCGGAAGGTTGCGGCGGTGACGGAGACCCTGGTAGCAGCCGATCTCCATCTTGCGGCGAATGTCCTGCTTGATCTCACGGTTGAGATCGCCCTCGACGCGGTAGTTGGCGTCGATCCACTCCCGGAGCTTCTGGACCTCTTCGTCGGTGAGGTCACGGACCCGGGTGTCGGGGTTGACGCCGGTGGCGGCGAGGGTGTCCCGAGAGCGGCTGCGGCCGATCCCGAAGATGTAGGTCAGCGCGATCTCGACCCGCTTCTCGCGGGGAAGGTCGACGCCGGACAGGCGTGCCATGAAACGGTGGTTCCTTCCTGCATCCGGAGGTCTCGGACGACACCGCCCCCGCCCTGCCCGGCGACGAGCCCACCCTCACGGCGGACGTCGACCCGATAACAGACGAGGCCCCGGCCTCCGACCGGGGGTGGAACCGCTGGACGCGGTCTGGCGTCGCTCCTGACGGCGGGCCATCGGCCCGCCGGGTCGGCGGCGGGCCTACAGCCCGCCACCCGTCATCAGCCCTGGCGCTGCTTGTGACGCAGGTTGTCGCAGATGACCATGACACGCCCGTGACGGCGGATCACCTTGCACTTGTCGCAGATCTTCTTCACGCTCGGCTTGACCTTCACGGCCGCACGAACCTCCACACGCAGCCGTGGGCCGCGCTCGCTGATGGGATGACGACTACTTGTAGCGGTAGACGATGCGACCGCGGGACAGGTCGTAGGGCGAGAGCTCCACCACCACGCGGTCCTCGGGGAGGATCCGGATGTAGTGCTGACGCATCTTGCCACTGATGTGGGCGAGCACTCGATGACCGTTCTGGAGCTCCACCCGGAACATGGCGTTCGGGAGCGGCTCCACCACTCGGCCCTCGATCTCGATGGCCCCGTCCTTCTTCGGCATGTCCTCCGCTGTCCTGACGTCGACGCTGGGATGACGGCCCGGACGCGCATGGCGGGCACCCACACAGCCCTGGCAGGGCGCTCACGCAACACCACCGCACCGAACACCACCTCAAAGGCCATGCCCGACGACGCTGGAGACCGTCAACTCATGAGTGTACGTGCCGGCTCCGTCAAGGGCCAACAGGGGCCTTGCGCATCCTCACGGCACGCATCCTCACGGGGCGGACGGCGCGTCCGCGGGCTGCCCGCAGACCACTCCGAGCTCGGCAAACCGCGCGACTCCGCCATCCGGCTCGGTGAGGACCCAGGGACCGCGCGGAGTCACGGCCACCGAGTGCTCGGTGTGGGCCGCGAGCGAGCCGTCCTTCGTCGCGACCGTCCACTCGTCCGCAAGCACGACAGTCTCCGCCGAGCCCAGGGTGATCATCGGCTCGATGGCAAGTGCGACGCCCTCGACCAGCTTCAGGCCGCGGCCAGGCCGCCCGTAGTTCAGCACGTGCGGAGGCTGGTGCATCTCGGAGCCGATCCCGTGACCTCCGTAGTGGTCCACGATGCCGTAGCCGTGCGGCGTGATGTGCCGCTCCACCGCGCTGCTGATGTCGGTCAGCCGGCCACCGAGCTGGGCCGCCGCCAAGCCGCGCCACAGCGCCTCGTCGCAGACCCGCAGCATGTCGAGGACCTCCTGCGGGACCTCGCCCACCGGGACGGTGATCGCGGCGTCACCGTGCCAGCCCTCGACGATCGCGCCGCAGTCGATGGAGATGATGTCGCCCTCACGCAGCACCCGGCGCCGGCTGGGGATCGCGTGCACCACCTCGTTGTTCACCGAGCTGCAGATCGACGCGGGGTACGGAGGATGGGCGTAGCCCTTGAAGGACGGGATGCCGCCGTCATCGCGGATCGTCTTCTCCGCGAGCGCGTCCAGGTCCGCGGTGGTCACGCCGGGCGCAACCGCCTCCCGCAGCTTGGCCAGGGTCTTCGCGACGAGCAGCCCGGCCACCCGCATCCTGGCGATCTCAGCTGCCGTCTTGATCTGGACATGCTCTCGACGTGCCACGCTGGTTCGGTCCCGTCCTCAGTAGTTTTCGCCCGCGCAGGTGCCCGGTGTGGTTACCGGACAGGGGCACGCGTCCGGAACACCGAGCCCAGGGCACTTCCGCCTCGTCGACGATAGCTGCCCGACGCAGGGTCGATGAACACGTGCCCAACCACTCGGCTCCTGGAACGACTCTCGTCCAGGGAGGTCACCGCGGCGCCTCGCGCCGGCAGGGGGTCAGCAACCGGCGCGAGCGCACGCCGCCCGCCACTGACCGCCCGGTCTCAGTCGCCGTAGTGGCGCAGCGCGTCCAGCGCCCGGTCGGTCACGTTGTCCACCGGTCCGGTGGCGTCGATACCGATGAGGATGCCCTTGGCCGCGTAGTAGGCGACAAGCGGAGAGGTCTGCTCCGCGTACACCTCCAGACGGTGGCGGACGGTCTCGGAGCGGTCGTCGTCGCGCTGGAACAGCTCGCCCGAACAGCGGTCGCAGACGTCCTCGACGCGCGGCGGATCGAAGTCGAGGTGCCAGATGTGGCCACAGCTGCGGCAGGTCCGGCGGCCGGAGAGCCGACGGACCACCTCGTCGTCATCCACGACCAGCTCGAGCACGACATCCAGCCGCGTGCTCAGCGCGTCGAGCATGCCGCCGAGCACCTCCGCCTGCGGGACGTTGCGAGGGAAGCCGTCGAGCAGGAAGCCCTTGACCGCGTCGTCCTCGGCGAGCCGGTTGCGCACCATGCCGATGGTTATCTCGTCGGGAACGAGGTCACCGGCATCCATGTAGGTTTTCGCCTTGACGCCCAACTCGGTGCCTTCGCGGACGTTCGCCCGGAAGATGTCACCGGTGGAGATCTTCGGAATGGACCGCGCCTGGGCGATGAAGGCGGCCTGCGTCCCCTTACCTGCTCCGGGCGGTCCTACCAGTACGAGGCGCACTACCGGAGGAAACCTTCGTAGTTGCGCAGCATGAGCTGGCTTTCAATCTGTTTCACGGTCTCCAGCCCCACTCCCACCATGATCAGCACCGATGTACCAGCAAACGGGAAGGGCTGGTCCTTGGTCAGGTTGAGAAGCGCCAACGGCAACACCGTGATGACCCCCAGGAACAACGAGCCAGGGAGGGTGATGCGGGACAGCACGTGGTCCAGGTACTCGGCTGTGGGACGGCCGGGCCGGATCCCCGGGATGAACCCGCCGTACTTCTTCATGTTGTCGGCCACCTCCGTCGGGTTGAAGGTGATCGCGACATAGAAGTACGTGAAGAAAATGATCATCGCGAAGTAGGCCGCCAGATAGAGCGGGTGGTCACCTCGGGAGAGATAGCGCTGTTCGAAGTCCTGGAATGTCGCGTTGCTCCACACCTGGCCCAGCAGCTGCGGGAGCTGGAGCAGTGACGAGGCGAAGATGACCGGGATGATGCCGGCCTGGTTCACCTTGATCGGCAGATAGGTCGACGTCCCGCCGTACATCCGGCGGCCGATGAGCCGCTTGGCGTACTGGACCGGGATACGGCGCTGCGACTGCTCGACGAAGATGACGAACACCAGGATCGCCAGGCCCAGCAGGATCACCAGGCTGAAGACGACCCCGCCGGCGACCTGCAGGATGCGGCCGCCCTGCGAGGGGAGCTGAGCCGCGATCGAGGTGAAGATCAGCAGCGACATGCCGTTACCGACACCCCGAGCCGTGATCAGCTCACCCATCCACATGATGACGGCGGTCCCCGCGGTCATCGTGATCACGATGGTGGTGATCCGGAAGAGGCTCGTGTCCGGGATAATCGCGGCGGTACAGCCGGGAAAGAGCCGGCCGCTGCGCGCAAGAGCGACGATGCCGGTGGCCTGCAGGACTCCCAGTGCGATCGTCAGATATCGGGTGTACTGAGTGAGCTTCTGCTCACCCGCACTACCTTCCTTCTTCAGCTGTTCCAGTCGCGGGATGACCACCACGAGAAGCTGAATGATGATGCTCGACGTGATGTACGGCATGATGCCGAGCGCGAACACCGACAGCTGCAGGAGCGCGCCACCGCTGAAGAGGTTGATCAGCGAGTAGACGTTGTTGCTGTCCTCACTCGCCGAGTCGAGACACGCGTTCACCGCAGCCGTGGAGACGCCGGGCGACGGCATGACGCTGCCCAGGCGGAACAGGACGACCACGCCCAGAGTGAAGAGCAGTTTCTTCCGCAGGTCGGGCGTGCGGAAGGCCCGCGTGAAGGCGGTGAGCACGACTCCTCCTGCTGATCCATACGGCTGACGGGACAGGCGCGGTGTTTGGTACGGATCCCCGCCGGCCCTCGAAGCCGGACCGTACGCGGTGAGGCGACTCTAACAGCACCTGAGGCTTACTCGTCCGGACATCACGCGCGGTAGGCACTGGTGTACCGGGCAGGTGGAGCGGCGGGGTGGCGCCGCCGGTGTTCGGGCGGACCACCCCCAGAGTGTCAGACGTCCCGCACAGGTGCCAGCAACCACGGCCGAACTCGGCGACGACAGTCGTCCACCGGTGCCCGACCGGATACCACCGGCACAAAGCAAACGCCTCGGGACGGGCGTGGTCACGCCCGTCCCGAGGCGAGCGGTCACGCCTGGGAGACAGTGCCTCCGGCAGCCTCGATCTTCTGCTTCGCCGAACCGGAGAAGGCATGTGCGGTCACCTGGACCGCCACGCCGATCTCACCGTCACCGAGCACCTTGACCAGGGACTTCGACCGGACAGCGCCAGCGGCCACCAGGTCGTCGACACCGATGGTGCCGCCGTCCGGGAAGAGCTCGCCGAGGGTGGCGACATTCACCACCTGGTACTCGGTGCGGAAGCGGTTGCGGAACCCCTTGAGCTTGGGGACCCGCATGTGCAGCGGCATCTGGCCGCCCTCGAAGCGGATCGGCACCTGCTTGCGGGCCTTGGAGCCCTTGGTGCCACGCCCCGCCGTCTTGCCCTTGGAGCCCTCGCCGCGGCCCACGCGCTGCTTCTTCTTGTGGGCACCCGGCGCGGGGCGAAGGTGGTGGACCTTCAGCCCGCTGCCGCGGGGCTCCTCCGCGGTGGCGGAGTCCGCCTTCTCCAGCGTCTTCTCGGCCATCAGGAGTCCACCTCCTCGACCCGCACAAGATGGGTCACGGTCGCGATCATCCCACGCACCTCGGGACGATCCTCACGGACGGTGCTGCCGTTGATGCGGCGCAGACCCAGCGTCCGCAGCGTCTCGCGCTGGTTGCGGGTGCCGCCGATCTCGGAGCGGACCTGGGTGATGCGCAGCTTTGCCATCACGCACCGACCCCGGCCGCCCGCGCACGCAGCATGGCCGGCGGAGCGACGTCCTCGAGCGGCAGACCGCGACGGGCCGCGATCTCCTCCGGCCGCATCAGCCCGCGCAGCGCCGCCACAGTGGCGTGCACGATGTTGATCGGGTTGGACGACCCGAGCGACTTCGACAGGACGTCGTGCACCCCGGCACACTCCAGCACCGCGCGCACCGGGCCACCGGCGATGACGCCGGTACCGGGCGAGGCGGGCTTGAGGAGCACGACACCGGCGGCATCCTCACCCTGCACCGGGTGCGGGATGGTGGAGCCGATGCGCGGCACCTTGAAGAAGTGCTTCTTGGCCTCTTCGACGCCCTTGGCGATGGCCGCCGGGACCTCCTTGGCCTTGCCGTAGCCGACGCCGACGGTGCCGTCCGCGTCACCCACGACGACGAGCGCGGTGAAGCTGAAGCGGCGACCGCCCTTGACGACCTTCGCCACGCGGTTGATGGCGACGACCCGCTCGACGTAAGCGGTCTTCTCCTGCGCCGGGCCACCGCCCGAACGGTCGCGGCGCTCGCGGCGGTCGGAACCGCCGGAGCCGCCTCCGCGGCGCTGCTGGCCTGGCATCTAGAACATCTCCCTAGTAACTGTGGTCATCAGAAGTTCAGCCCGCCCTCGCGGGCCGCGTCCGCCAAAGCGGCGATACGGCCGTGGTAGGTGCGACCGCCACGGTCGAAGACCACGGCGTCGACACCGGCGGCGCGGGCACGCTCCGCGACGATGCGGCCGACCTCGCGGGCCTTGGCGCTCTTGTCCCCGTCGGAGGCACGCAGGTCGACCTCCAGCGTGGACGCGGAGGCCAGGGTGTGGCCGGCGACGTCGTCGATGACCTGGGCGTAGATGTGCCGCGAGGACCGGGTGACGACGAGACGCGGCCGGGTCGGCGTTCCCGCCACCTTCTTGCGCACGCGAACGTGGCGGCGGAGCTTGGCCGTCCGCCGGCGCGCGCTGGCGCTGAGGCTCACTGCCATGTCTGTCTACCTACTTCCCGGTCTTCCCGACCTTGCGGCGAACGACCTCGCCCTGGTACCGCACGCCCTTGCCCTTGTACGGGTCGGGCTTGCGCAGTCCGCGGATCTTGGCTGCGACCTCGCCGACCTGCTGCTTGTCGATGCCGTGCACGACGAAGCGGGTCGGGGTCTGCACCTCGAACCGGATGCCCTCGGGAGCCTTCACGGGGACCGGGTGGCTGTAGCCGAGTGCGAACTCCAGGTCCGAGCCCCGGGCCTGGACACGGTAACCGACCCCGACGATCTCCAGGGTCTTCGAGTATCCGTTGGTGACCCCGACGACCATGTTGGAGACCAGGGTGCGGGTGAGGCCGTGCAGCGAGCGGCTGCGCCGCTCGTCGTTCGGCCGGCTGACGACGATCTGACCGTCCTCGCGGGCGACCTCGATCGGCTCCACGACGGTGTGGCTCAGGGTGCCCTTGGGCCCCTTGACCGTCACCGTCAGGCCGTCGAGGCTGACCTCGACGCCGCTGGGAACACTGATGGGCTGGCGCCCGATCCGTGACATCGTTGCGCCTTCCTTACCAGACGTAGGCGAGGACTTCTCCGCCCACGCCCCGCTTGCCGGCCTGCCTGTCGGTCAGCAGCCCCGACGAGGTGGAGATGATCGCGACGCCCAGGCCGCCAAGGACCTTCGGCAGACCCGTCGACTTCGCGTAGACGCGCAGACCGGGCTTGCTGATCCGCTTCACGCCCGCGATGGAACGCTCCCGGTTCGGGCCGTACTTCAGGTCGACGATCAGCGAACGGCCGACCGCGCCCTCGGCGGGGTCCTCGACGTGCCAGCCGAGGATGTAGCCCTCCTGCTGGAGGATCTCGGCGATGTGGGTCTTGATCTTGCTGTGCGGCATCACCACCCGGTCGTGATAAGCCCGGTTGGCGTTGCGGACACGGGTGAGCATGTCCGCGATCGGATCGGTCATCGTCATGGCTTGGCGCCTTTCTCACGGCGGTTCCCGCTCCTCGCGCCCCAGGGGGCACGCGGGCCTACCGCGATCGTGTGGGTACTACCAGGAGCTCCGGGACTACCAGGAGCTCTTTGTCACGCCAGGCAGTTCGCCGCGGTGGGCCATCTGCCGCAGGCACACCCGGCACAGGCCGAACACGCGGTACACCGAGCGCGGACGGCCACACCGCTGGCAGCGGGTGTAGCCGCGCACGGCGTACTTCGGCTTACGGGCGGCCTTCTCGACCAGCGCCTTCTTCGCCATCTCTCAGCTCTCCCGGAACGGGAAGCCCAGCGCCCTCAGCAGCGCCCGGCCCTCGTCGTCGTTGGTCGCGGTCGTGACGACCGTGATGTCCATGCCCCGGACCCGGTCGATCCTGTCGATGTCGATCTCGTGGAAGATCGACTGCTCGGTCACACCGAACGTGTAGTTCCCCGCGCCGTCGAACTGCTTCGGCGACAGTCCGCGGAAGTCACGGATGCGGGGCAACGCGATCGAGACCAGCCGGTCGAGGAACTCCCACATGCGATCGCCGCGCAGAGTCACCTTCGCCCCGATGGGCTGGCCCTCGCGCAGCTTGAACTGGGCGATCGACTTCTTGGCTCGCCGCACCGCGGGCTTCTGGCCGGTGATGGCCGCCAGGTCGCGGGTGGCACCGTCGATCAGCTTCGCGTCCCGGGCGGCGTCACCGACGCCCATGTTGACGACGACCTTCACCACACCGGGGATCTGCATGACGTTGCCGTAGGAGAACTCCTCCCGCAACGCCGGGGCGATCTCGGCGCGGTACCGCTGCTTCAGCCGAGGGACCGGCCGGGCTTCCGTGGTCACACTCATTGTCTCGTTTCCTAGCCTTGCGCCGGGGGCCTAGAGCTCGGCACCGGTGCGGCGCGAGATCCGGACCTTGGTGCCGTCCTCGTTGAAGCGGTAGCCGATGCGGGTCGGCCGGCCGTCAGACGGATCGACGATCATCACGTTGCTGACGTGGATCGGCGCCTCCTGGGTGACGATCCCGCCGGACTGCGAGCCGCGCTGGCTCTGCTGGACGCGGGTGTGCCGGGTGACCCGGTTCGCGCCCTCGACCACGACCTTGTTCTGGTCGGGGATGGCCCGGATGACCTTGCCCTTCAGGCCACGGTCCTTACCTGTGACGATCTGGACCGTGTCGCCCTTCTTGATCTTCATACCGGCCACGGTCTACAGCACCTCCGGCGCCAGCGAAATGATCTTCATGAAACGCTTGTCCCGCAGCTCACGGCCGACCGGGCCGAAGATGCGGGTACCGCGGGGGTCTCCGCCATCGCGGATGAGGACCGCCGCGTTCTCGTCGAACCGGATGTAGGAGCCGTCCGGGCGCCGCCGCTCCTTGGTGGTGCGCACCACGACCGCCTTGACCACGTCGCCGCGCTTCACGCCGGCGCCGGGCAGGGCGTCCTTCACCGTTCCGACGATGATGTCGCCGATCCCCGCGTAACGACGCCCAGAGCCGCCGAGCACGCGGATGCACAGAATTTCCCTGGCTCCGGTGTTGTCGGCGACCCGAAGTCGCGACTCCTGCTGAATCACTTTCTGCTCCTGATCACCCGTTGCCGCCCGACCGCCGCCGGCCGGCTCTCTCCCCTGCCGCCGGTGACGACCGCGAGGTCACCGCGCCCGGCCGGCCGGGGGCCCGCAGCTCGCGAGCCCCCGAGGTCCCGAAGGACCTACTTCGCCTTCTCGAGGACCTGGACGACCCGCCAGCGCTTGGTGGCCGACAACGGCCGGGTCTCCATCAGCAGGACGCGGTCACCCACGCCCACGTTGCCGCTCTCGTCGTGCGCCTTGACCCGCTTGGTGCGGCGGATCGTCTTGCCGTAGAGCGGGTGCTGGACCCGGTCCTCCACCGCGACGACGACCGTCTTCTGCATCTTCTCGCTGATGACCAGCCCCTCCCGCACCTTGCGGAAGCCGCGCTCGGTGGACGCGTCCGCGGGCGCGGTGGTGGTCGTGCTGTCCGTGCTGGTGTCGCTCACTTCGTCTCCGCTCACTGCACTCACGCGTCCGAACCGGCGGCGTCCGCCGCGACGGCCGGGTCATCGCTCAGGCCGAGCTCGCGCTCGCGCATGACCGTGTAGATCCGGGCGATGTCCCGACGGACGTCACGCAGCCGCCGGTTGTTGCGCAGCTGCCCGGTCGCGCCCTGGAAACGGAGGTTGAACAGCTCCTCCTTGGCCTCCCGAAGCTTGTCCACCAGCTCGGTGCTGGACAGCGCGCGCAGGTCGTCCGCAGTCGTGACAGCCATCAGGCACCACCCTCACGGGTCACGAAGCGGCACTTCATCGGCAGCTTGTGGATGGCCCGACGCATCGCCTCACGGGCGACGGGCTCGGCCACACCGGAAAGCTCGAACATGATGCGTCCGGGCTTCACGTTCGCGACCCACCACTCCGGGGAGCCCTTGCCGGAACCCATCCGGGTCTCGGCAGGCTTCTTGGTGAGCGGACGGTCCGGGTAGATGTTGATCCAGACCTTTCCACCACGCCGGATGTGCCGGGTCATCGCGATACGCGCCGACTCGATCTGCCGGTTCGTCACGTAGGCCGACTCCAACGACTGGATCGCGTACTCACCGAAGGCGATCCTGGTGCCGCCCTTGGCCGCGCCCGTCCGCTTGGGGTGGTGCTGCTTGCGGTGCGCGACCTTCCGGGGAATAAGCATGTTTCCTAACCCTCCGCCTTCTCCGGCGTGCCCTGGGTCTCGGTGACCGCCGGGGCCGACGTCGCCTCGGGCGCGGCAGGTGCGGCGGTCTCAGCCGGCGCAGTGCTGGCCGGCGTGGTCTCGACCGTCGCCTTCTCAGCCGCGGCCTTCTCCGCACCGCCACCGCCGCTGCCGCCGGCACCACCGGCGCCGCCGCTACCACCGCGACCGCGCCGGTCACCGGCACGAGCCGCCGCGCGACCCGCGTCCGTTCCGCCCTGCGTGGTGCCCGAGGAACCCGAGCGCGGCCCGCGTCGCGGCCGTTCCCGGCGCTGCTGGCGCAGGAGCGCCTCCTGGGCCTCCCGCTCCGCGCGGCTCTGGACGATGTCGCCCTTGTAGATCCAGACCTTCACGCCGATGCGGCCGAAGTTCGTCCGGGCCTCGTAGAAGCCGTAGTCGATGTCCGCGCGCAGCGTGTGCAGCGGCACCCGACCCTCGCGGTAGAACTCCGACCGGCTCATCTCGGCACCGCCGAGACGACCCGAGCACTGCACCCGGATGCCCTTGGCGCCGCTCTTCATCGCCGACTGCATGGCCTTGCGCATCGCGCGACGGAAGCTGACCCGGCTGGAGAGCTGCTCGGCGACGCCCTGTGCCACGAGCTGCGCGTCGACCTCAGGGTTCTTCACCTCGAGGATGTTGAGCTGCACCTGCTTGCCGGTGAGCTTCTCGAGGTCACCGCGGATGCGGTCGGCCTCGGCGCCACGCCGGCCGATCACGATGCCCGGGCGGGCGGTGTGGATGTCCACCCGCAGCCGGCCCTGGGTGCGCTCGATGTCGACCCGGCTGATACCGGCCCGCTCCATGCCCTTGGACATCATCTTGCGGATCTTGACGTCCTCACCGACGTACGCCTTGTACTGCTTGTCGGCGTACCAACGGGAGGTGAACTCCGACGTGATGCCAAGTCGGAACCCGTGCGGGTTTACCTTCTGCCCCACTACCGGGCCCTCCTAGTCGTCCTGGCGCCGGCGCCCGTCGCGACCGGTTCCCGGCTCTCCACCACGATCGTGATGTGGCTGGTGCGCTTGCGGATCCGGTATGCCCGGCCCTGGGCGCGGGGCCGGATGCGCTTGAGCGTGGGTCCCTCGTCGACGAACGCGGATGCGATCCACAGCGTCGCCGGGTCGAGATCGTGGTTGTTCTCGGCGTTGGCCACCGCGCTCGCCACGACCTTGTAGACATCCGTGCTCGCCGCCTGCGGCGCGAACCGCAGGATGTCGAGCGCCTCGCCGGCAGCCCGGCCACGGACCAGGTCGATGACCCGGCGGGCCTTTGTCGGGGAGGTGTGCACGTACCGGGCGGTCGCCCTGGCGCCGGGCAGGCCCGAGCGGGTCAGGCCATCAACCAGGTCGTCAGCCACGGCGTGACCTCCGGTCCTCCTTGACGTGCCCGCGGAAGGTGCGCGTGGGCGCGAACTCGCCGAGCTTGTGCCCGACCATTCCCTCGGTGATGAACACGGGGACGTGCTTGCGCCCGTCGTGCACCGCGATGGTGTGGCCCAGCATGTCGGGGATCACGGTCGAACGACGCGACCAGGTCCGGATGACGTGCTTGGTGCCCTTCTCGTTCTGAACGTCCACCTTCTTGAGCAGGTGGTCGTCGACGAACGGGCCCTTCTTAAGACTGCGTGGCATGGCTGTGTCTCCTCCTTCCTGCTCAGTGGTGGGTGCGGATCGAACTGGCCGGCAGCCAGGCGAGCAGGGTCATGACTACCGCCGCCTGTTCTGCTTGCGGCGCCGGACGATCAGCGCGTCGCTGGACTTCTTCGTACGGCGGGTGCGGCCCTCCGGACGGCCCTTCGGGTTGACCGGGTGGCGGCCACCGGAGGTCTTGCCCTCACCACCACCATGGGGGTGGTCGACCGGGTTCATCGCGACACCACGGACGGTGGGACGGCGGCCCTTCCAGCGCATCCGGCCGGCCTTGCCCCAGTTGATGTTGCTCTGCTCGGCGTTACCGACCTCGCCGACGGTGGCGCGGCAGCGCACGTCGACGTTGCGGATCTCACCGGAGGGCATCCGGAGCTGCGCGTACGGACCGTCCTTGGCGACGAGCTGCACACTGGTGCCGGCGCTGCGAGCGATCTTGGCGCCGCCGCCGGGACGCAGCTCGATGGCATGGACCACGGTGCCGGTCGGGATGTTGCGCAGCGGCAGGGCGTTGCCCGGCTTGATGTCCGCGCCGACGCCCGAGCTGACCATGTCGCCCTGGCGCAGCTTCACCGGGGCGAGGATGTAGCGCTTCTCGCCGTCGAGGTAGTGCAGCAGAGCGATCCGCGCGGTGCGGTTCGGGTCGTACTCGATGTGCGCGACCTTGGCCGGCACACCGTCCTTGTCCCGCCGGAAGTCGATGATCCGGTAGGCGCGCTTGTGACCGCCGCCCTGGTGGCGGGTCGTGATCCGCCCGTGGACGTTACGACCGCCCTTGGAGTGCAGCGGGCGGACGAGCGACTTCTCCGGGTGATCACGGGTGATCTCGACGAAGTCCGCGACGCTCGACCCACGACGCCCCGGCGTCGTCGGCTTGTACCTGCGAATACCCATGTTCTACTTCCGATCCGACGCCGGGCCGAGCGGCACCCGGGTACGCCCCACGCGGGTGTCAGGCACCGGGGCCTCCGAAGATCTCAATGCTGTCACCGGGCGCGAGGCTGACGAGCGCCCGCTTGGTGGCCGAGCGGTGTCCCCAGCCGTGCTTGGTCCGCTTGCGCTTGCCCGCCCGGTTGATCGTGTTGACCCGGGTGACCCGCACGTTGAAGATCTTCTGCACGGCGAGCTTGATCTGGGTCTTGTTCGCGTCGGGGCGAACGATGAACGTGTAGACGTTCTCGTCGAGCAGGCCGTAGCTCTTCTCGGAGACGACCGGCCGGAGAATGATGTCTCGCGGGTCGGGGATCACTTGTCCTCCTCCTCGCTGGCCGAGGTGCCAGCCGAGGCCGCCGGACGTGAGCCGCGGCCGAGGAACGCGGTGAGCGCACCCTCGGTGAAGACCACGTCGTCACTCACCAGCACGTCATAGGTGTTGAGCTGGCCCGGGTCGAGCAGGTGAACCTCGGCCACGTTGCGCAGGCTGAGCCAGGTCAGCTCGTCCGAGCGGGAGGCCACGACCAGGACACGGCGCGCGGCGACCAGGCTGGTCAGCGCGGCCACGGCCGACTTCGTCGACGGGGCGTCCCCGGCGACCAGCGACGAGACCACGTGCACCCGGTCGTTGCGGGCCCGGTCCGACAGGGCCCCGCGCAGCGCGGCGGCCTTCATCTTCTTGGGTGTCCGCTGGTCGTAGTTGCGCGGCGTCGGGCCGTGGACGATGCCACCGCCGGTGAACTGCGGCGCGCGCAGCGAACCCTGCCGAGCCCGGCCGGTGCCCTTCTGGCGGTACGGCTTGCGCCCACCGCCGCGGACCTCGCCGCGGGTCTTCGTCGAGTGCGTGCCCTGCCGGGCCGCGGCGAGCTGCGCCACGACCACCTGGTGGATCAGCGGCACGTTCACCGGCACGTCGAACACCGCGCCGGGCAGCTCGACGCTGCCTGCGTCGCCGCCCGCGGGGGCGTGCACCGGGACCGTGCGGTCCGCGGGCGCATCCGCCTCGGCGGGGGCTTCCTTCGTCATCGATGCCGTCGGGCTCATGCCGAGGCCTCCTCACCGGTGCCGGCGGCCGCGGTGGCCGCGACCGGAGCGGCCGGCTCCGGAGCGGGGCGCTTGGCCGCGCTGCGAACGAAGACCAGACCGCCGTCGGGGCCGGGAATCGCACCCTTGATCAGCAGGAAGCCACGCTCGGTGTCGACGGCGTGGATGGTCAGCCCGGCCACGGTCACGCGGTCGTGCCCCATCCGGCCGGCCATCCGCAGGCCCTTGAAGACCCGTCCCGGAGTGGCGCAGCCGCCGACGGAACCCGGGGAGCGGTGCTTGCGCTCGACACCGTGACCGGCACCCAGGCCCTTGAAGCCGTGCCGCTTCATGACACCGGCGAAGCCCTTGCCCTTGGAGGTACCGGTGACGTCGACCACCTGGCCGGCGTCGAACACCTCACCGGTCAGCTGCTGGCCGGGACGGTAGTTACCGGCGTCGGCGGTACGCAGCTCCACCAGATGCCGCCGGGGAGTGACACCCGAGGTCTCGAAGTGGCCACGCAGTGGCTTGTTGATCCGCCGCGGGTCGATCTCGCCGTAGCCGAGCTGGACGGCCGAATAGCCGTCGGAGTCGGGCGTCTTGACCTGGGTCACGACGTTGGGGCCGGCCTGAATGACGGTGACCGGCACGACGCGGTTGTTCGCGTCCCATACCTGGGTCATCCCGAGCTTGGTGCCCAGGAGCCCTCTGTAGTTGCGGTTGAGCATGACTGGCGCCGGCCCCTCTTACAGCTTGATCTCGATGTCCACGCCGGCGGGCAGGTCGAGGCGCATCAGCGAGTCGACCGTCTTCGGCGTCGGGTCAAGAATGTCGATCAGCCGCTTGTGCGTCCGCATCTCGAAGTGCTCGCGGCTGTCCTTGTACTTGTGCGGCGACCGGATGACGCAGTAGACGTTCTTCTCCGTCGGCAGCGGCACCGGACCCGCGACCTGCGCACCGGTACGCGTCACGGTCTCGACGATCTTCCGCGCCGAGCTGTCGATGACCTCGTGGTCATAGGCCTTGAGCCGGATGCGGATCTTCTGTGCCGCCATGGTGGGCTTCGCCTGTCCTGTCTGTCTCGTCCGGCCGGTATTACTACCGGGTCCCCGTCGACCTCGCCTAGCTCCGCGGCGCGGGTCGCCGCCGCGAGGACGGGCGACCCGGCGGGGCCGGGTTCGTGCCGGGTGTACCGCCTTGTCTGACGCCCGTCGGCACGCACATCGCGAGCCCCCGGGCAGCTACCTGCTCCACTCCCGGTCGCACGCCGGCCGGGACGCACCAGGCGCCCCGGCGTGCCGCCGGGCAGCAACAGTGGGCGGCGGGCCCTGTGAGGCACCCGCCGCCCGCGGCTACTACTTGATGACCTTGAGAACCTGGCCCGCACCGACGGTCCGGCCACCCTCACGGATGGCGAACCGCAGGCCCTCCTCCATGGCGATCGGCTGGATCAGCTCGACCGTCATCTCGGTGTTGTCACCCGGCATGACCATCTCGGTGCCCTCGGGGAGGGTCACGACGCCGGTCACGTCGGTGGTGCGGAAGTAGAACTGCGGCCGGTAGTTCTTGAAGAACGGCGTGTGCCGGCCACCCTCGTCCTTGTTGAGGATGTAGACACGCGCCTCGAACACCGTGTGCGGGGTGATCGACTTCGGCTTGACGATGACCTGGCCGCGCTCGACGTCCTCGCGCTTGATGCCGCGCAGGAGCAGACCGACGTTGTCACCGGCCTGGCCCTCGTCGAGCAGCTTGCGGAACATCTCGACGCCGGTCACGGTCGTCGTCGTGGTCTCCGGCTTGATGCCGACGATCTCGACGGTCTCGTTGACCTTGACGATTCCACGCTCGATACGACCAGTGACGACGGTGCCACGACCAGTGATCGTGAAGACGTCCTCGATCGGCATGAGGAACGGCCGGTCGATGTCACGCTCGGGCTCGGGGATGGACGCGTCCACCGCGGCCATGAGCTCGAGGAGCTTCGCGCCCCACTCCTTGTCGCCCTCCAGCGCCTTCAGCGCGGAGACGCGGATCACGGGGACGTCGTCGCCGGGGAACTCGTAGGTGTTCAGGAGCTCCCGGACCTCGAGCTCGACGAGCTCGAGGATCTCCTCGTCGTCGACCATGTCGGCCTTGTTGAGCGCGACGACGATGTAGGGCACGCCGACCTGGCGGGCGAGGAGCACGTGCTCCTTCGTCTGCGGCATCGGGCCGTCGGTCGCCGAGACCACCAGGATCGCGCCGTCCATCTGCGCGGCACCGGTGATCATGTTCTTGATGTAGTCCGCGTGGCCGGGGCAGTCGACGTGGGCGTAGTGCCGGGCGTCGGTCTGGTACTCGACGTGCGCGATCGAGATCGTGATACCGCGGGCCTTCTCCTCCGGCGCCTTGTCGATCTGGTCGAACGGCGTGAAGGGGTTGAGGTCCGGGTGCGCGTCGTGCAGAACCTTGGTGATGGCTGCCGTCAGCGTCGTCTTGCCATGGTCGATGTGACCGATGGTGCCGATGTTGACGTGCGGCTTGGTCCGCTCGAACTTCTGCTTCGCCACTGGTGTCCCTCCAAGGACGGGTGGTGTCGTGCTTGTGTCGTGGTCAGTGGGCCGGCACTGTCGTCAGTGGTGCCGGCACCCCGGCCCGCTGGGAGACCTGACTACTCGCCTCGCGCCTTCGCGATGATCTCCTTGGCGACGTTCTGCGGAACCTCGGCGTAGGAGTCGAACTGCATCGAGTAACTCGCCCGACCGGAGGTCTTCGACCGCAGGTCACCGACGTACCCGAACATCTCCGACAGCGGCACCAGGGCCCTGATGATGCGGGAACCGCCCCGCTCGTCCATCGCCTGGATCTGCCCGCGGCGCGAGTTCAGGTCGCCGATCACGTCACCCATGTGGTCCTCGGGCGTCGTGACCTCGACCGACATCAGCGGCTCGAGAATGACCGGGTCGGCCTTCCGCGCGGCCTCCTTGAACGCCATCGAACCGGCGATCTTGAAGGCGAGCTCGGAGGAGTCCACGTCGTGGAACTGGCCGTCCCGCAGGGTGACCTTGACGTCCACCAGCTGGTATCCGGCCAGGACACCGAACTCCATGGCCTCCTGGCAGCCGGCGTCCACCGAGGGGATGAACTCCTTGGGGATACGCCCGCCCGTCACCTTGTTCTGGAACTCGTAGCCGCCGCCGTCGCCGCCGGAGGGCTCGAGGTCGATGATCACGCGAGCGTACTGGCCGGAGCCACCCGTCTGCTTCTTGTGGGTGTAGTCGACCTTCTCCACCTTGCGGCGGATGGTCTCGCGGTAGGCCACCTGCGGCTTGCCGACGTTCGCCTCGACGCCGTACTCACGGCGCATCCGGTCGACGAAGACCTCGAGGTGCAGCTCACCCATGCCGGCGATGACCGTCTGACCGGTCTCCTCGTCGGTGCGGACCTGGAAGGTCGGGTCCTCTTCGGTGAGCCGCTGGATCGCGGTGCCCAGCTTCTGCTGGTCAGCCTTGGTCTTCGGCTCGATGGCGACGTCGATAACCGGGGCAGGGAAGATCATCGACTCGAGGATGACCGGCGAGCTCGGGTCGCAGAGCGTGTCGCCGGTCGTGGTGTTCTTCAGACCCACCACGGCGACGATCTGACCCGCGCCCACGCCTTCCCGGTCCTCCCGGTGGTTGGCGTGCATCTGCAGGATGCGGCCGATCCGCTCCTTGCGGTCCTTGGTGGAGTTGAGCACCGCGGTACCGCTGGTGATCTTGCCGGAGTACACCCGGATGTAGGTCAGCTTGCCGACGTACGGGTCCGACATGATCTTGAAGGCCAGGGCGGAGAACGGAGCGTCCTCCTCAGCCTCACGGATGACCTCGGTCTCCTCGTTGCCGACCGCGTGGCCGGTGACCGCGCCGATGTCGGTCGGCGAGGGGAGGAAGTCGACCACCGCGTCGAGCATGGGCTGAACGCCCTTGTTCTTGAAGGCCGAACCGCAGAGCACCGGGTTGACCTTGCTGGCCACCGTGGCACGCCGCAGCGCCGCCATGAGCTGCTCCTCGGTGGGCTCCACGCCCTCCAGGTACAGCTCCATGAGGTCGTCGTCGTTCTCGGCGACGGTCTCGACCAGCTTCTCCCGCCATTCCTGCGCGGCTTCGGCATGGTCGGCGGGGATGTCAACCGTCTCGTAGGAGGCGCCCTTGTCCTCCGTGTGCCAGAGCAGGCCCTTCATGCGGATCAGGTCGATCACGCCACGGAAGTCGGCCTCGACACCCCAGGGAAGCTGGATGACGGCGGGCGTCGCGTCCAGCCGGTCGACCATCATGTCGACGCAGCGGTGGAACTCGGCGCCGACCCGGTCCATCTTGTTGACGAACGCGATCCGCGGGACGTCGTAGCGGTCGGCCTGCTTCCACACCGTCTCGCTCTGCGGCTCGACACCGGCGACGGCGTCGAACACCGCGACCGCGCCGTCGAGGACGCGCAGCGAACGCTCCACCTCGACGGTGAAGTCGACGTGACCCGGAGTGTCGATGATGTTGATGGTGTGATCGCGCCAGGAACAGGTGGTGGCGGCGGAGGTGATGGTGATCCCCCGCTCCTGCTCCTGCTCCATCCAGTCCATCGTGGCGCCACCCTCGTGAACTTCACCGATCTTGTAGTTCACACCGGTGTAGAAGAGGATGCGCTCGGTGGTGGTGGTCTTGCCCGCGTCGATGTGGGCCATGATCCCGATGTTTCGGGTCGCGGCCAGGGCGGAACGTGCGTCAGCAGCCATGATGAGTTACCAGCGGTAGTGGGCGAAGGCCTTGTTGGACTCCGCCATCTTGTGGGTGTCCTCCCGGCGCTTCACGCTCGCGCCGAGGCCGTTGCTCGCATCGATCAGCTCGTTCATCAGGCGCTCGGTCATCGTCTTCTCACGACGACCGCGGGAGTACCCGACGATCCAGCGCAGCGCCAGCGTCGTGCTGCGGCCCGCGCGGACCTCGACCGGCACCTGGTAGGTGGCGCCACCGACGCGACGGGGACGCACCTCGAGGGTGGGCTTGACGTTGTCAAGCGCACGCTTGAGCGTGACGACCGGGTCGTTGCCGGTCTTGTTCTTGGCGCCCTCGAGCGCGCCGTACACGATGCGCTCCGCCACCGACTTCTTGCCGCTCATCAGCACCTTGTTGACCAGAGCGGTCACCAACGGCGAGCCGTAGACCGGGTCGATGACGACGGCGTGCTTGGGTGCTGGCCCCTTGCGCGGCATCAGCCCTTCTCCTTCTTCGCGCCGTAGCGGCTGCGAGCCTGCTTCCGGTTACGGACGCCCTGCGTGTCGAGGGCGCCCCGGACGATCTTGTAGCGGACGCCCGGGAGGTCCTTTACTCGGCCGCCACGCACCAGCACGATCGAGTGCTCCTGCAGGTTGTGGCCAACACCCGGGATGTAGGCGGTGACCTCGATCCCGCTGTTGAGCCGGACGCGGGCGACCTTGCGCAGCGCCGAGTTCGGCTTCTTGGGCGTGGTCGTGTAAACGCGGGTGCACACGCCACGACGCTGCGGGCTCCCCTTGAGTGCCGGGGTCTTGGTCTTCTCGACCTTGTCCTGCCGGCCCTTGCGGACCAACTGCTGGATCGTGGGCAACGCCGCTCCCGTTCCTTCGTGCCTCGTCGTACTCCTCGGCAGCCATCCCGGATGGCCGGCCTGTCTGCCTGCTGTGTCGCGGTGCGGCCCCGCCGGTCGGCACGGAACGGGCGCCGGAGCGCTCCCTTCCGACCCACGCGGTCGGGCGTGTCGCGCCCTTCAGGACTGCTCGAAAGATCCGAACCGTCCCGGTAAGGAGCGCGCCCACCCGGCCATCAGCCGGCTCGAACCTGACAGTCACCGACGGCGGCCTGGGTGCCTGACCTGAAAGGTCGACTCCCGGCGCCACGGCGCCACATCTAGGCGCAGGACACACGCCAGAGCCACGTGGGCTCCAGCCACAGGTGCCAACATTACTCCACGCCCGCGTCAAGTGTCGAACGGGGTATCACCCGACGACCACGACACCCCGCGCTCGGCAACAGACGGCCTGCCTGCGCCTTCCCGCCGAGCTGCGCGACCAGCGCCCACTCGGCGTGCCGCGGGTGTGCTGCCGGCGTGTTTCCGCCGTGCTGCCCATGAGCGACGCCGGCTGGTAGCACCGGACACCCTTCGCGCCGAACGCCCGCGAACCGCCCCCGGCCGCCGCGTACGCCCAGGTGCAGCGCGTTTCGAGGGTCCTGTCGAGCCTGGTACCCATGATGGAGAAGGATGTGTCCGTGTCCAGTTCCCCGCCGCCGTCCCCGCCTGCGGCTGCCCGGCCGGCGATCGCGGCCCGGTCCGGCTCCGACCTGCGTGATGGACCCGATGGACGCGATGGACGCGATGGACGCGGCCGCCCGACCCGGCCCGGCCGCGCGGAGCTGCTGGCCGCCTACGGCACGACCGTCCCCGATCTGGTCGGGTCCGAGACCCGGGTGCTGCTGTGCGGCATCAACCCGTCCCTGGAGTCCGGGGCGACCGGGTTCCACTTCGGGACACCGAGCAACCGTCTCTGGCCGGTCCTGCACCTGGCCGGGTTCACCTCCCGCCGGCTGCACCCGTCGGAGACCGACGAGCTGCGGGCCCGCGGCATCGGCATCACGAACCTGGTGCACCGGGCCACCGCGCGGGCGGACGAGATCGACGACGACGAGGTGCGCGCGGGCGTCCCGGTACTCACGGCGCTGGTCGAGCGGATCCGCCCCGACTGGGTGGCGTTCCTGGGCCTCGCCGCCTACCGGATCGGCTTCGGGCGGAGGACGGCGAAGGTGGGCCGCCAGCCGGAGCACCTCGGGCCGGCCGGTGTGTGGCTGCTACCCAACCCCAGCGGCCTCAACGCCCACTATCAGCTCCCCGACCTGGTGCGGGTCTACGGCGAGCTCCACAAGGCGGCGTACGGGGGCCCGGCCCGGTCATCGTCCGGCGGGACGGAGCCTGGCGTCTCCGCGCCTCCAGAGGCGATCTGACGGACCACCGCAGCTCTGTCCAGGGGCTTGACGGCCTGGCCCGGACAGCGCCACGACGCCCGGCCGCGGACTGACCGGCACGGTCAGGACCTGTCGCGGCCACCGGCGCCGGCGAGGGGCTCGACGGCGACGGTCGGATAGGGGCCCGCGAGCCGGGCCAGGTCGGCCGGGTCACCAGTGAGGATCACCCCGCCGCCGCCCTCCACCGCCGCGGCCACCGCGTGGGCGTCCGCGAGATACCGGGAGCCGAGGCCGGCCTGGGCGAGCACCGCGCCGGCAAGCCGGGCCATCGACCGGTCGGTGTCCCGCAGGCTCAGCGCGTCGGCATCCCGCGCCAGCAGGGCGTCCACAGCAGCGCTGCGGCCCGCGCCGCGGTAGAGCTCGGCCAGCACGATGGTGGGCACCACGACGTCGCGCTGCAGGCGGATGGCAGCCCGCATCGAGTTGCGGACCTGGCCACGGCTGTGATGGTCACGGTGGAGGAGTGCGTTGACCGCCTCCGCGTCCAGCACAAGCCTCACGCCGGAGGCCCGCCGAGCAGGCGCATGTACCGCTCGGTCTCCTCCTCGTCCGCAGCCGGGTCGCGCCTGGGGGCCTCGGCGTCGAGTCGCTCGACAAGCGCTTCGAGCGCCCGCTGACGGCGGCGGCGGTCGAGCTCGCCGCGCAGGGCGAGGTTCACCTGGGCGGAGAGGTTCTCCCCCGCGGCCTCCAGCTCGGCGACCAGGTCGGCGTCCAACGTGATCGACACCTTGCGCTTCGCCGGCGGACCGGAACCGCCTGGCGGGAGCCTGCCCACCGTCATCACCGCCAGAGTCATGGATCAATCCTACTGTGATCCTACTGTGATCCCACCAGCCGATCGCTCTCCGTTCCCGGCAACGCGAACGGCCCGGTGTGGCCGCATGCAGCGGACACACCGGGCCGTGGCGAGGTCAGACCGACCAGCACCGTCGCGCCGGGTGGGCCCATCGACCCACCCGGCGCGGCCGGGTCAGCGGTAGTCGCCCGAGCTGCGGTAGTCGAACTCGTCCAGCGGAACGGCCTGGCCGGAGCCGGTACCGAACGCGCCGTACTCGACCGAGCCGCCGTCCTCGTAGCCACTGACCGAGTACATCGCCGCCCGTGCCTCGTCGGTCGGCTCCACCCGGATGTTGCGGTACCGGGAGATGCCGGTACCCGCCGGGATGAGCTTGCCGATGATGACGTTCTCCTTGAGGCCGACCAGCGAGTCCGAGCGGGCGTTGATCGCCGCGTCGGTGAGCACCCTGGTCGTCTCCTGGAAGGACGCCGCCGACAGCCACGACTCCGTGGCCAGCGAGGCCTTGGTGATGCCCATGAGCACCGGGCGGGCCGAGGCCGGCTGGCCGCCGGTCTCCACCACGCGGCGGTTCTCAGCCTCGAACCGGGCGCGCTCGACGAGCTCGCCGGGCAGCAACGCGGTCTCCCCCGACTCCAGCACGTTCACCCGCTTGAGCATCTGGCGGATGATGATCTCGATGTGCTTGTCGTGGATCGACACACCCTGCGACCGGTACACCTCCTGCACCTGGTCGACCAGGTGCAGCTGCACCTGGCGGGGGCCGAGGATGCGCAGCACCTCGTGCGGGTCGACCGCGCCGTCGATCAGCTGGGCGCCGACGTCGACCCGCTCGCCCTCGCGGACCCGCAGCCGAGAGCGGCGGGACACCGGGTAGGCGATCTCCTCGCTGCCGTCGTCGGGGACGATGACGACCTTGAAGGTCTTCTCCGTCTCCTCGATCTTGACCCGGCCGACCACCTCGCTGATCGGGGCCTTGCCCTTGGGGCTACGGGCCTCGAACAGCTCGACGACACGGGGCAGACCCTGGGTGATGTCATCACCGGCGACGCCACCGCTGTGGAAGGTACGCATCGTCAGCTGCGTACCCGGCTCACCGATCGACTGCGCGGCGACGATGCCGACGGCCTCACCGACGTCCACCAGCTTGCCGGTGGCCAGCGAACGGCCGTAGCACTGCGCGCAGACACCCATCCGCGACTCACAGGTGAGCGCCGAGCGGACCCGCACCGACTCGATCCCGGCCTCGATGATCTGGCCGATGACCACGTCGCCGGCGTCGGCGCCGGCCGGGACGACGACCTCGCCCTGGGCGTCGACGGCGTCGGAGGCGAGCGAGCGGGCGTACGCGGAGGTCTCCGCGTAGCGGTCCCGCACCAGCACCCCGTCCGGCCCCTTGCGGGCGATCCGGGTGAGGATGCCGCGCTCGGTGCCGCAGTCCTCCTCGCGGACGATGACGTCCTGGCTGACGTCCACCAGACGACGGGTCAGGTAGCCCGAGTCCGCGGTCCGCAGGGCGGTGTCGGCGAGACCCTTACGAGCACCGTGCGTGGAGATGAAGTACTCGACGACGGTGAGGCCCTCACGGAAGTTCGCCTTGATCGGCCGCGGGATGATCTCACCCTTGGGGTTGGAGACCAGTCCACGCATGCCGGCGAGCTGCCGGATCTGCATCATGTTTCCGGCGGCCCCGGAGTTGACCAGTGTGTAGACCGGGTTGGTCTCCGGGAAGTTCGCCTCCATGGCCTCGGCGATCTTGTTCGTCGCCTCGGTCCAGATCTGCACCAGTTCGCTGCGGCGCTCCTCGTCGGAGAGGAAACCGCGGCCGAACTGCTTCTCGACCCGCTCGGCCCGCTGCTCGTACTCGTCGAGGATCTGGGCCTTGTTCGGCGGTGCCACGACGTCCTCGATCGCGACCGTCACACCGGACCGGGTGGCCCAGTAGAAACCGGCGCTCTTGAGGGCGTCCAGTGTCGCGGCGACCTGGATCTTCGGGTACCGCTCGGCGAGGTCGTTGACGATCGCCGCCTGGGCCTTCTTGTTCAGCTGGGCGTTGATGAAGGGGTAGCCCTCCGGCAGCGCCTCGTTGAGCAGGCAGCGCCCGAACGTGGTCTCCAGGGTGAACGGGTCCCCCGGCAGCCAGTCGGCGGGCGGCGTCCACTCGGTCGGCGGCGTGCTCTCCCGCAGCCGGACCTTGATCAGGGCCTGCAGCCCGATCTCACGCGCGTCGAAGGCCATCTGCGCCTCGGCCACGCTGGAGAAGTAGCGGCCCTGGCCGAGCTCGTCATCGGTGATCCGGGACAGGTGGAACACCCCGGTCACCATGTCGAGGCTCGGCATGGCCAGCGGACGCCCCGACGCCGGCGAGAGGATGTTGTTGCTCGACAGCATCAAAATCCGGGCCTCGGCCTGCGCCTCCGCGGACAGCGGCAGGTGCACGGCCATCTGGTCACCGTCGAAGTCGGCGTTGAAGGCGGTGCAGACCAGCGGGTGGATCTGGATGGCCTTGCCCTCGACCAGCTGCGGCTCGAACGCCTGGATGCCGAGACGGTGCAGGGTCGGCGCCCGGTTGAGCAGCACGGGGTGCTCGGTGATGACCTCTTCGAGCACGTCCCACACGACGGGGCGGGCCCGCTCGACCATGCGCTTGGCCGACTTGATGTTCTGCGCGTGGTTGAGGTCGACCAGCCGCTTCATCACGAACGGCTTGAACAGCTCCAGCGCCATCTGCTTCGGCAGCCCGCACTGGTGCAGCTTGAGCTGCGGGCCGACGACGATGACCGAACGGCCGGAGTAGTCGACGCGCTTGCCGAGCAGGTTCTGGCGGAACCGGCCCTGCTTGCCCTTGAGCATGTCGGACAGCGACTTGAGCGGGCGGTTGCCGGGCCCGGTGACGGGCCGGCCGCGGCGGCCGTTGTCGAACAGCGCGTCGACGGCCTCCTGCAGCATCCGCTTCTCGTTGTTGACGATGATCTCGGGCGCGCCGAGGTCGAGCAGCCGCTTCAGCCGGTTGTTCCGGTTGATCACCCGGCGGTACAGGTCGTTCAGGTCGGACGTCGCGAAACGGCCACCGTCGAGCTGCACCATCGGGCGCAGGTCCGGCGGGATGACCGGGACGCAGTCGAGCACCATCCCCATCGGGGAGTTGCGGGTGTTCAGGAACGCCGAGACGACCTTGAGCCGCTTGAGCGCACGGGCCTTCTTCTGCCCCTTGCCGCTGCGGATGGTCTCCCGCAGCGACTCCGCCTCGGCGGCCAGGTCGAAGTCGGCGAGCCGGCGCTGCAGCGCCTCGGCTCCCATGCCGCCCTCGAAGTACTGGCCGAACCGGTCGCGCAGCTCGCGGAAGAGCAGCTCGTCGGGCTCCAGGTCCTGGACCTTCATGCCCTTGAAGCGATCGAAGACCCGCTCGAGGTCGTCGATCTTGCGCTGGGAGCGGTCGCGGATCTGGCGCATCTCGCGCTCGGCCGACTCACGCACCTTGCGGCGGGCGTCGCCCTTGGCCCCTTCGGCCTCGAGCTGCGCGAGGTCCTCCTCCAGCTTGCGCTGGCGGGTCTCGACATCGGCGTTCTTCTTGTCCTCGAGCTGCTGCTTCTCGACCCCGATCCGGGCCTCGAGCGTCGGCAGATCGCGGTGCCGGGAGTCGATGTCGACCTTGGTGATCATGTACGCGGCGAAGTAGATGACCTTCTCGAGGTCCTTCGGCGCGAGGTCGAGCAGGTAGCCGAGCCGGCTCGGCACACCCTTGAAGTACCAGATGTGGGTGACGGGAGCGGCGAGCTCGATGTGGCCCATCCGCTCGCGGCGCACCTTGGCGCGCGTGACCTCGACGCCACAGCGCTCACAGATGATGCCCTTGAACCGGACCCGCTTGTACTTCCCGCAGTAGCACTCCCAGTCCCGGGTGGGACCGAAGATCTTCTCGCAGAAGAGTCCGTCCTTCTCCGGCTTGAGGGTGCGGTAGTTGATCGTCTCCGGCTTCTTGACCTCACCGAACGACCACTGGCGGATGTCGTCCGCGGTGGCCAGGCCGATGCGCAGCTCGTCGAAGAAGTTGACGTCCAGCAAGACTGTCGCCTGCTCTCTCTTTCTCAGTCGGGACGCTGCCGGGGCCCCCGGTCGGCGCCGGTGGGCGCCGGGCCGGGTGGCACGAGTGGACGGGGGCGGGGGCCCGCCGGAACCGGCCGTGGCCGGTCGGTACGGGTGCCTGGTGGGCGTGGGCCTGGCGGGCATGTGCCGCCCGGCCCGCCGCTACCGGGCGGGCCCCCCGTCACGTCAGACCTCTTCGACGCTGCTCGGCTCACGCCGCGACAGATCGATACCGAGCTCCTCCGCCGCGCGGAAGACGTCCTCGTCGGTGTCCCGCATCTCGATCGAGACGCCGTCGCTGGACAACACCTCGACGTTGAGGCACAGCGACTGCATCTCCTTGATGAGGACCTTGAACGACTCCGGGATACCGGGTTCCGGGATGTTCTCGCCCTTGACGATCGCCTCGTAGACCTTCACACGGCCCACGACGTCGTCGGACTTGATCGTCAGCAGTTCCTGCAGGGCGTAGGCGGCGCCGTACGCCTCCAGCGCCCACACCTCCATCTCACCGAACCGCTGGCCGCCGAACTGCGCCTTACCACCGAGCGGCTGCTGCGTGATCATCGAGTAGGGGCCGGTCGACCGGGCGTGGATCTTGTCGTCGACCAGGTGCAGGAGCTTGAGGATGTAGATGTAACCGACCGCCACCGGGTACGGGTAGGGCTCGCCGGTCCGGCCGTCGTACAGCTCGGCCTTGCCGGAGGAACCGATCATCTGCTGGCCGTCCCGGTTGGGCAGGGTGGCGTCCAGCAGACCGGTGATCTCCTCCTCGCGGGCGCCGTCGAACACCGGCGTCGCCACGTTCGTCCCGGGCGGGGCGGCGTCGGCGCCGATACCGCGCAGGCGCTCCTTCCAGCCCTCGGTGCCCGAGTCGACCTGCCAGCCGGTCTTGGCGACCCACCCGAGGTGGGTCTCCAGGATCTGGCCGATGTTCATCCGGCGCGGCACGCCGTGCGGGTTCAGGACGACGTCCACCGCGGTGCCGTCGGGGAGGAAGGGCATGTCCTCCACCGGCAGGATCTTGGCGATGACGCCCTTGTTGCCGTGCCGGCCGGCGAGCTTGTCACCATCGGTGATCTTCCGCTTCTGGGCCACGTAGACGCGGACCAGCTCGTTCACGCCCGGAGGCAGCTCGTCGCCGTCCTCGCGGGAGAACACCCGGACACCGATGACCTTGCCGGACTCGCCGTGCGGCACCTTCAGCGAGGTGTCGCGGACCTCCCGGGCCTTCTCACCGAAGATCGCGCGGAGCAGGCGCTCCTCCGGGGTCAGCTCGGTCTCGCCCTTCGGGGTGACCTTGCCGACCAGCACGTCACCGGGCGACACCTCGGCGCCGATCCGGATGATGCCGCGCTCGTCGAGGTCGGCCAGGACCTCCTCGGCAACGTTCGGGATGTCCCGGGTGATCTCCTCCGGGCCCAGCTTGGTGTCCCGGGCGTCGACCTCGTGCTCCTCGATGTGGATCGAGGAGAGGACGTCGTCCTGGACCAGCCGCTGGGAGAGGATGATCGCGTCCTCGTAGTTGTGCCCCTCCCACGGCATGAAGGCGACGAGCAGGTTCTTGCCCAGCGCCATCTCGCCGTTGTCGGTGCATGGGCCGTCCGCGATGACCTGGCCGGCCTCGACCCTGTCCCCCTCGAACACGATCGGCTTCTGGTTGATGCAGGTGCCCTGGTTCGACCGGCGGAACTTCGCCAGCCGGTAGGTGCGCCGCGTCCCGTCGTCGTGCATGACGGTGATGTAGTCGGCCGACAGGTCCTCGACCACACCGGCCTGGGCGCAGACGACGACGTCGCCGGCGTCCTTGGCCGCCCGGGCCTCCATGCCGGTGCCCACCAGCGGAGCCTCGGAACGCAGCAGCGGAACCGACTGCCGCTGCATGTTCGAACCCATCAGGGCCCGGTTGGCGTCGTCGTGCTCGAGGAACGGGATCATGGCCGTCGCGACGGACACCATCTGCCGCGGCGAGACGTCCATGTAGTCGACCTCGTCCGGCGGGATGAACTCGACCTCACCGCCCTTGCGGCGGACCAGGACGCGGTCCTCGGCGAACGTGCCGTCCGCGTTCAGCGGGGTGTTCGCCTGCGCCTTGACGTGCCGGTCCTCCTCGTCCGCGGTCAGGTAGTCGATCTGGCCGGTGACCCGGCCGTTCTCCACCTTGCGGTACGGGGTCTCGACGAAGCCGAACGGGTTGACCCGCGCGAACGTCGACAGCGAGCCGATCAGACCGATGTTCGGGCCTTCCGGCGTCTCGATCGGGCACATCCGGCCGTAGTGGCTGGGGTGCACGTCGCGGACCTCGAAGCCGGCCCGCTCCCGGGACAGACCGCCGGGGCCCAGCGCCGACAGGCGGCGCTTGTGGGTCAGACCGGCCAGCGGGTTGGTCTGGTCCATGAACTGGGAAAGCTGGCTGGTGCCGAAGAACTCCTTGATGGAGGCGACGACCGGCCGGATGTTGATCAGGGTCTGCGGCGTGATCGCCTCGACGTCCTGCGTGGTCATGCGCTCACGGACGACGCGCTCCATCCGGGCCAGGCCGAGCCGGACCTGGTTCTGGATGAGCTCGCCGACGGTGCGCAGCCGCCGGTTGCCGAAGTGGTCGATGTCGTCGACCTCGTAGTTGTCCTGGTCCTGGCCGGCGTGCAGCTTGACGATGTACTCGATCGTCCGGACCACGTCGTCCTCGGTGAGGACGCCGACGTCGTGCGCGACCTCGAGAGTCAGCTTCTTGTTCACCTTGTAGCGGCCGACCTTCGCCAGGTCGTAGCGCTTCGGGTTGAAGAAGAGGTTCTCCAGCAGGGTCTGCGCCGACTCCCGCGTCGGCGGCTCGCCGGGGCGGAGCTTGCGGTAGATGTCGAGCAGGGCGTCGTCCTGGCTGGAGGTGTGGTCCTTCTCCAGGGTGACCCGCATCGACGGGAAGTCGCCGAACCGCTCGAGGATGCGAGCCTCGTCCCAGCCCAGCGCCTTGAGCAGCACGGTGACCGACTGGCGGCGCTTGCGGTCGATGCGCACGCCGACGGTGTCGCGCTTGTCGATCTCGAACTCGAGCCAGGCGCCTCGCGAGGGGATCACCTTGCAGGAGAACAGATCCTTGTCGGACGCCTTGTCGATCGCCTTCTCGAAGTAGACACCCGGGGACCGGACGAGCTGGCTGACCACCACGCGCTCGGTGCCGTTGATGACGAACGTGCCCTTCGGGGTCATGAGCGGGAAGTCGCCCATGAACACCGTCTGGCTCTTGATCTCACCGGTGGTGTTGTTGGTGAACTCGGCGGTGACGAACAGCGGCGCCGAGAAGGTCATGTCCTTGTCCTTGCACTCCTCGACGGAGTACTTGGGAGGCTCGAACCTGTGATCCCGGAAGGACAGGGACATCGAGCCGGAGAAGTCCTCGATCGGAGAGATCTCCTCGAAGACCTCCTCCAGCCCGGAGGTGATGGGGACGTCGTCCCTACCGGCGTCGATAGCCTCCTGGACCCGCTCCGCCCAGACGTCGTTACCGATCAGCCAATCAAAGGACTGCGTCTGCAGGGCGAGAAGATCCGGGACCTCGAGAGGCTCGATGATCTTTGCGAACGAGATGCGGGGGGCGGAACGCGAGGCGGCCAAGGTGGTCCTTCCGGTGGCCTGATCGTGGGGCTGGCGTCGCGGATGTCAAGGATCCGTTTGGGGGTGGTCAGGTGATCAGTGTCTCGCTACGGTTATGCGGAACATCGGCGGGGGGTACCCCGGCAATGCGAGGATCCCGAGGTGAGGACTCCTTCGCCGCTGCGGTGATCCGCCGGACGGCGCTCGCCCTCGCGGACGCCGACGCGGCCGTGCGGTCGAGCCGTGCGGGGCAGGCGTCCATGCGGGGCCCGTACCGACCGCGCAGGGCCGGATCCGGGCGCGACGAAGCCGCCGCGGGTCTGATCGGCAGGCGCGGGGAACGTCCACGCGCCGCCGGCGCGGCGATCTCAAATCGACGTGTCGGTGCAAGGGCGAGAAGTCTCGTTCGGGTCTCGATGCGGACAGCCGGGCCGCCGTGCTCACTGACGAGGCACGACCACGCCGCTCTCGCGTCACCCCGAACCCGCTGAGGCGGCAGGTGCTCGGCCATTGGCCAGAGGACCGCGGACCGCCCCGCGGCGCGAATCCGATCACCCGAAGGGGCCGGATCCCGATGTCGAACGTGTTACCGACGAGCCCGATGCAACGAGAAAGACAGCGCAAACTAGCAGTGTAGCCGAAGGCTTCACTGCTGGCAAGGACGAGGCATCGGTACGTCGCGCGCTGCTTCCCTACGAAGGTTCGCGAAATGATGGAACTCCGTTGCCCGGGAGCTCGTCAAGGTCTCGGAGGCAACATCGTCACGAGCGCAATCCCCTGCTCGGCAGGATCCCCCGCCCCCGGCTCGCTCGCCAGCCCGACCGCCCCGCCCCGCGACGGCGCGTCGGCCGATCCCGAACATGCGGCGTGAAAAGGCCATTCGTGCATGAGCCCGGCAGTCCTGACAGCTCGGACGAGCGAGCGCGGCGCCCGGCGGGACGCGCCGATGATCCGCGCCCTCGGCCGCACAAGCCCCGTGGCCGACCGGCGGACGTCACCTAGGTCTTACCACCCATGGCGCCCCGTGCCGGGCTCTGACGCGGCCTGCCGGCAACGACGAGGCTACGACGAAGCCCCGCCCCGGAGAACCGGGGCGGGGCTTCGATGCGTTCTGGTCGGGCAGCCGGGGCCCGACCGGGCGGCCAAGCGCGGGAGCCCGGGCGCGGACGTCTCGGCGCCCGCCCCGAAGGTGCTCCCTGCCGGGCCTGGGTGCCGCGATCGGCACCCAGGGGAACTACTTGACGGTGACCGAGGCGCCAGCGCCCTCGAGGGCCGCCTTGGCCTTCTCCGCGGCCTCCTTGGCAACCTTCTCCAGGACGGGCTTGGGCGCGCCGTCGACGAGGTCCTTGGCCTCCTTGAGGCCCAGGCTCGTGAGCGCGCGGACCTCCTTGATGACCTGGATCTTCTTGTCGCCGACAGACTCCAGGATCACGTCGAACTCGTCCTGCTCCTCAGCGGCGGCGGCCTCGCCGCCGGCGCCACCGGCAGCCGGGGCGGCCGCGACGGCGACCGGCGCGGCCGCGGTCACGCCGAAGGTGTCCTCGAACTGCTTCACGAACTCGGAGAGCTCCAGGAGGGTCATCTCCTTGAACGCGTCGAGCAGCTCGGTGGTCGAAAGCTTCGCCATGGTGGCGGTTCCTTCCTTGTCATGCCGGTCAGATGAACCGGTGCCCGGTCGGCCGGGCATTCGTCAGAGGGGTGGTCCGTGGTGGGCGGCCCGAGGTGGGTCAGGCCACCCGGTGCAGATCAGGTCGCCCGCGCCGGATCCCTGGGATCGATCGGATCCGGCGCATCGAGCGGAGATCGCTCAGGCGTCGACGGCGACGGCCGGCTCGGCGGCAGCCGGCTCCGCGCCAGCCGCCTCCTGCCGCTGCGCGCGCAGCGCCTCGCTGAGCCGGGCGACCTGCGACAGCGGGGCCGCGAACAGGCCGACAGCCTTCGCCAGGGAGCCGTTCATCGCGCCGGCCAGCTTGGCCAGCAGGACCTCGCGGGACTCCAGGTCTGCGAGCTTGCGGATCTCCTCCGCGGACAGCGCCTTGCCCTCGACGACGCCGCCCTTGACGATCAGGGCCGGGTTGGCGCGGGCGAAGTCCCGCAGACCCTTCGCCGCCTCGACCGGGTCGCCGCCGACGAAGGCGACGGCCGTCGGGCCGACGAGCAGGTCGTCGAGACCGGACACGCCGGCCTGCGCTGCAGCAATCTTGGTGAGGGTGTTCTTGACCACCGCGTACCGGGTGGTCTCGCCGAGCGCGCGACGCAGCTCGGTGAGCTGGCTCACCGTGAGGCCGCGGTACTCCGTCAGCACCGCGGCGGTCGAACCACGGAACTCCTCGGCGATCTCCGCCACGGCGGCGGTCTTCTCCGAGTTCGCCATCGGGCTCCTTCAGGGGTCGGCCGGCCATGCCGACAGGCCTCGGAAACGACGAACGCCCCGGCGCAGAGGCGCGGGGCGTCAGAGATCCGACGGCGTCCTGAATGCTGCCGACCACCCTGGTGGGAGGCAACGATCCTGACGGTCTTCATGGCGACTTCCCGTTCGCCACCTGCGCAGGCCGCCCGGGAATCCCGAGCCTTCGGCCTCCAACCTTTCGGGCCCGGCAGCTGCCGGGATCCTGGAGAGGTGGAGAACGACCAGCGGTCTTCGGTGTGGAACTGTTGGTCATCGTAGCAGGCTCCGCAGGCGGAACGGCGGCGGCCGCACCGGCTCCAGGCGGCTCCAGATCACCAGCACCAGCACCAGCACCAGCACCACGAACGCACAAAGGGGCCGTACCGCGAACGGTACGGCCCCTGCGCCGTCATTCCCTGCCCGGCCCCGTCACGGGGGCGAGAGCAGGCCCCGCCTCCCGGTCAGGCCGGGGTCTCCTCCAGGAGGTTACGGGTCCGGTTCGGGTCCACCGGGATGCCCGGGCCCATCGTGGTCGCGAAGGTGACCTTCTTCAGGTAGCGCCCCTTGGCGGCCGACGGCTTCACCCGGACGATCTCGTCCAGCGCCACGGTGTAGTTCTCGATCAGCTGGTTCTCCGAGAAGCTGACCTTGCCGATGACGATGTGCAGGTTGCCCTGCTTGTCGACCCGGAAGTTGATCTTACCGCCCTTGATGTCGCCGACCACCTTGGCCACGTCGAGGGTGACCGTGCCGGTCTTCGGGTTGGGCATGAGACCGCGCGGGCCGAGGATACGGGCGATCCGGCCGACCTTCGCCATCTGGTCGGGGGTCGCGACGGTGGCGTCGAAGTCCAGGAAGCCCTCCTGGATCCGCGCGACGAGGTCGTCGCTGCCGACGACGTCGGCGCCTGCGGCGGTGGCCTCCGCGGCCTTCTCACCGGCGGCGAAGACGGCGACCCGCGGCGACTTGCCGGTGCCGTGCGGCAGGTTCACCGTGCCGCGGACCATCTGGTCGGCCTTGCGCGGGTCCACACCGAGGCGGATCGCGACCTCGACGGTCGCGTCGTACTTCGTCGAGGACGTCTCCCGGGCCAGCCGAGCGGCATCCAGCGGGCTGTACAGAGTGGTCAGATCGATCTTCTCGGCCGCGGCGCGGTATGCCTTGCTGCGCTTCATGAGCTCTCAGTTCTCCCTGTGGTGTTGGCGGGTCCGGTCCGCCGCCGAGCCGGGTCCACCCCGCCTCGGGCCGCCAGCCGGCCCTCCCACATCTGTGCGGGCCTGACCGCGGCGAGACGCCGCGGTGCCCCGTGTTCCACTCCGCGCTGCCGCGCGGAGGACCTCACTCGCCGACGGTGATACCCATCGACCGGGCGGTACCCGCGATGATCTTCTCCGCCGCCTCGAGGGTGTTGGCGTTGAGATCCGGGAGCTTCGTCTGCGCGATCTCCCGGACCTGCGCCGGGGTCAGCTTCGCGACCTTCACCCGGTGCGGCGTGCCGCTGCCCTTGTCGACGCCGGCAGCCTTGAGGATCAGCCGCGCGGCGGGCGGGGTCTTGGTGACGAAGGTGAACGAGCGGTCGTCGTACACCGTGATCTCGACCGGCACGACGTTGCCGGTCTGCGACTCGGTGGCCGCGTTGTACTGCTTGCAGAACTCCATGATGTTGACGCCGTGCTGGCCCAGCGCGGGGCCGACCGGCGGCGCCGGGGTTGCCTTGCCGGCGTTGATCTGGAGCTTGATCAGCGCAGTGATCTTCTTCTTCTTGGGAGGCATCTGTTCGTCTTCCTACCGGAGTTCTACGGAGCGGATCAGATCTTCGCGACCTGGTTGAACTGCAGCTCGACCGGCGTCTCCCGACCAAAGATGGAGACGAGCACCTTCAGGCGCTGCGCGTCGAGGTTGATCTCGCTGATGGTGGCAGGCAGGGTGGCGAACGGGCCGTCCATGACCGTGACGGACTCCCCGACCTCGAACTCCTGGGCCTTGACCGTCTCGACCTTCTTCTCCTTCGGCGCAGCCGGCGCGAGGATGGAGACCACCTCTTCGCGGCGCAGCGGCGACGGCCGGTTCGTCAGGCCGACGAACCCGGTCACACCCGGCGTGTTCCGGACCGCCGACCAGGACTGGTCGGTGAGATCCATCCGGACGTAGATGTACCCGGGGTACTTCTTCTGCTGGACAAGCTGGCGCTTGCCGTTCTTGACGACCGGGACCTCCTCGGTCGGCACCTCGATCTGGAAGATGTAGTCCTCCATGTTGAGGCTGGAGATCCGGGTCTCGAGGTTCGTCTTGACCTTGTTCTCGTAGCCGGCGTAGGAGTGCACCACGTACCACTCGCCGGGGGCCTCCTCCAACGCGCGGAGCAGGTCGTCCGCATCGTCGTCGGCGTCCGGGCCGGTTGCCGCGAGCGGCTCGGGCTGGGCCGAGGAGGGCGCGGAGGCGGCGGCGTCCGCCGACTCCTCGCCGTCGGTGTCGGGTGCGGCCGCGGCATCCGTGCTCGCGACCTCGTCACGCTCGAACGCCGCAATGGGGTCGAGACGGTCGAGGGCCTCCCCCTGCTCGGAGGAGGCGTGCTCGGGAGACTGGGACACGCGGCCGATCCTTCTCTCGTGGACAGTGCGACTGTGGGTGGTTCTCTCATCGGCGGTCATTGGCCCGGGGCGACGGTACGGCTGCGAGCCACGAACGCCCGCGGCACCCGGCCCGCCCCGCCGGGATGGACCATGGCCACACCGGACGACCGGACGAACCCGGACCGGGCCACGCGCCGAACCTCGCCGACGGTGACGTCGACCCGGCCCCGGTGCCCGTGACGGCTCCAGGTGTCAGCCGAAGACCGCGATGACCGCCTTCGTCAGGCCGAAGTCGAGGCTGGCCACGAAGGCCGTCATGACCGTGACGAAGACAAGCACCACGACCACATAGGTGATCAGCTCGCTCCGACCCGGGTAGACAACCTTGCGAAGCTCCCCGATGACCTCGCGGACGAACTGACGAATCCTGCGGAGAATCGAGAACGGCGACCGACGACGGTCGGCCCGCGCGGACCGGTTGGCCCGCGGTGCCGCGTCACGTGTATCGGTCGCCACTCAGCTCCACCCACTCGTTCGTCGGTCCAACGCAGGGGCGACAGGACTCGAACCTGCAACCGCCGGTTTTGGAGACCGGTGCTCTACCAATTGAGCCACGCCCCTTAGACGTACCCGGAGCCCTGACGGTTCCACTACTGAACACCTCCCGAACGGATCCTCCGAGGACGCCGCGCCACACTCCGCGCGCCGATCCTCCCGGGACCATCGTTCCGCTGAGATGGGCCGTAAGCGGGGCCGACAGACCGAGCGGATCGAGCATACCCCTTCATGGCCGGGGAGCTCGCCGCACGGTACTCCCGGACGTCCGCAGGTCGCCCCAGGACGGGCCGGACGGGCCAGCCCGTGGACGCTCTCCCGTGGCAGCATGGCGACCATGAGCAGGATCTCCCACCGCATCGCGGGCATCGCGCCATCCGCGACCCTAGCCGTCGACGCGACCGCCAAGGCGATGCGCGCCGCGGGCAGGGACGTGATCGGCTTCGGTGCTGGCGAGCCCGATTTCCCCACGCCCGAGCACATCGTCGCGGCCGCCGAGAAGGCGTGCCGCGAGCCGCGCATGCACCGCTACACCCCCGCCGCGGGCCTGCCCGAGCTGCGTGAGGCCGTCGCGGAGAAGACCAGACGCGATTCCGGTCTGGTCGTCGAGCCGAGCCAGGTCCTCATCACCAACGGCGGCAAGCAGGCGGTCTACCAGGCGTTCGCGACACTGCTCGACCCCGGCGACGAGGTCATCCTGCCGGCGCCCTACTGGACGACCTACCCCGAGGCGATCCGGCTCGCCGGGGGTGTCCCCGTCGACGTCGTGACCGGCCCGGAATCCGGCTACCGGGTGACTGTCGAGCAGCTGGAAGCAGCCCGTACGCCCCGCACCAAGGTCCTTCTCTTCTGCTCACCGTCGAACCCCACTGGCGCCGTCCACACCCCGGAGGAGGTGCGGGCCATCGGCCGGTGGGCCGCCGAGGCCGGCGTCTGGGTCATCAGCGACGAGATCTACGAGCACCTCGTCTACGGCGACGCCCGCTTCGCCTCGATGCCCGTCGAGGCCCCCGAGCTGGCGGACCGCTGGATCGTCGTCAACGGCGTGGCCAAGACGTACGCGATGACCGGCTGGCGGGTCGGTTGGCTGATCGCCCCGCTGGACGTCGTCAAGGCGGCCACCAACCTGCAGTCGCACGCCACCTCGAACGTCTCGAACGTCGCCCAGGCAGCGGCACTCGCCGCCGTCGCGGGCCCGCTCGACGCCGTCTACGAGATGCGCAAGGCGTTCGACCGCCGGCGGCAGACCATGCACGGGCTGCTCGTCCAGATCCCCGGCGTGCAGTGCCCGCTGCCGGACGGGGCGTTCTATGCGTACCCCTCGCTGGAGGGCGTGATCGGCCGGACCCTGCGCGGGCGCACTCCGGCGACATCCGCCGATCTGTGCCAGCTCATCCTGGAGGAGGCCGGGGTCGCGATCGTCCCCGGTGAGGCCTTCGGCACTCCGCGTTTCGCCCGGTTGTCCTACGCGCTCGGGGACGACGACCTGGTCGAGGGTGTCCGGCGGCTCGCGGCCCTGCTGGCCGAGGCCTCCTGACCGACTACCCCCACCCGCACACCGGGCCCCGCGGCGATCTGCCGCGGGGCCCGTGTCCGTTCAGTGGCTGGTTCGGGGCTCGGTGGCCGAGTCCTCGTGCGAACTCGTGCGCCGCCGGGAGTGGCCCGCCAAGGACGCCGGAGCGCGGCGGCGGTCAGCCGAGCTGGACGGTGGCCCGCGCCGCCATGAGTACCTTGGCACCCTGGTGGCGGACTGTGAGGTTCACCACCACCCGCCCGCCATCGAGCTTCTTCTCCACAATGCCCTGGACAGAGATCTCGGCGCCCTCGTCGTCGTCGGGCACGACGACCAGTGAGGAAAACTTCACGCCGTACTCGACGACCGCGCCGGGGTCGCCGGCCCAGTCGGTGACCAGGCGGCCGGCCGTGGCCATCGTCAGCATGCCGTGGGCGACAACGCCGGGCAGCCCGGCCTCCCGCGCCGCACGCTCGTTCCAGTGAATTGGATTGAAATCGCCGGAAGCGCCGGCGTAGCGCACCAGATCGGACCGCCGCAGAGAAAAGGTCCGGTCACCGATCACGGTGCCGACATCGACGTCGTCATAGGTGATGGCGGGCGGCATTCCCAGCTCCGATCTGCCCGGTCACCGCGGCGGCGCCGTGCCGCGGGACACCAGACTGCACGTTCCCTCGGCGACGAGCTCCCCGCTCGTCGAGGTGAACTCGTAGGACGTCACCAGCAGCTCGTTACGGCCGACGGAGCGGATCGACGCCAGCGTGGACCGCACCACCAGCTCGTCGCCGGCCACGACCGGCCGGTGCAGGGTGAAGCGCTGCTCGCCGTGCACCACGAGCGTGTAGTCCAGGCCCAGCGCCGGGTCGTCGGTGGGCAGGCCCAGGTTCCCGGGAATCGCGGTGACCAGAAAGGTCGGCGGCGCGGGCAGGTCGGCGTGGCCGGCCGCCTTGGCTGCCTCCACATCGTGGTACAGCGGGTTGTCGTCGCCGACCGCGCGGGCGAACTGGCGGATGTGCTCGCGGCCGATCTGGAACGGGACGTCGGAGGTGTAGCTACGACCGACGAAGTCCTGGTTCAGCGGCACCGCGCGCTCCGATCTCGACCTGGCCCGGTCGGGCCCGGCCCGACTGGACGGTGACCCGGACCGGCCACCGTCACACCCGGCCACCGTCACACCCGGCCGGTTCAGCACCTTACCGGGCAGCACCCTATCGGGAGTGGTGCCCGCCCGGCGGACAAAGCCCCGGGCAGCCGTCCGCGGGAATGACGAAACCGGGTGGGTCGGTGTGATTCCGGACCCACCCGGTGAACGTCAGAAGCAGACAACCGGAAAGCACGGCCTGCCTGGCGATGAAGGGCCTGGGGTGTGTGCTGCCGAGGCCCGGCCGGCGCGGTTACGTGCCCACGCGGTCAGCGGGTTTCGCGGTGCTCCGTGTGCGAACGGCAGTTCGGGCAGAACTTGCGGAGTTCGAGACGGTCGGGGTCGTTCCGCCGGTTCTTCCGCGTGATGTAGTTGCGGTGCTTGCACACCTGGCACGCCAGTGTGATCTTGGGACGAACATCGGTGGCAGCCACGGCGGGAGGCCTCTTCCTGTCTCGAATGCTTACAGACCAAAGGGGCCGCGACTCACCGGACCCCGCGGGGGTCACTACGGTGTGCCGCGACCCGATGGTAGCGGTGGCCGGACTTGAACCGGCGACACAGCGATTATGAGCCGCTTGCTCTGCCAGACTGAGCTACACCGCCATGACGGATCACCGGCGAGCGAGGACCCGAGAGACAGTATAAGCGGATGTACCACCCACTGCCGATCACGATCCCACCCGGCACCGGACCGCCCGAGCCCCTTTACGGAATCGAACCGTAGACCTTCTCCTTACCATGGAGACGCTCTGCCGACTGAGCTAAAGGGGCGTGTTCGCGGGACTCACGTTACACGACGCCGACGGCATCGTGACGGGCACCCCCCCACCAAATTTCGCGACAGCCGACACGGCGCGACCATGGGCCGCGACCGCCCCGGGGCACCTGCCCACCGACCCCAGCGTCCGGTGACGGCACCTGGTGACGAACCGCGACGGCCCACTCCGACTCATGGGCAACACGCAGTGATGGTTGGACCGGGCGAAGGCGTATCAAAGGCGCACCACAGTGGACTTCAGTGACGGCGGGGCCGACACGCACCCTCCGTTGATAGCTGTAAGTAATCACATGAGTGCCTAGCGTGTGGCCTGGCCACAGACGCGCGCCCACCGGGTGCTACCGAAGCAGCCGCGCCGCCCAGCATCGAGGTTTGCTCATGCCGCTCTCGCACCATGCCGCCCGAGACTCCGGATCCCCGGAGGCGGCACCCGTCGTCCTGCACGCCCAGCAGGCGGGACACCCCGCCGCGTCGCGGGCCCTACCTCCGCTGGCCGGAGTACCTGTCCCGGCCGGTGCCTCCCTGCCGGCGGGGACCTCCTTCGAGACGCTGCACGCCGCCTTCCACAGCCGACAGCAGACCCGGACAGCTCCGCCGCGCCTCGTACGTCCTGCCCCCGCCGCCACCCACGCCCGGCCGCAGTCCCCCAGCGGGGCTACCCGCGCCGCCGTCGACTCCTCGGTGGCGACGTGGCGGCTGCGCAACACGGGCCGGTTCTCCGCGCGCGTCCTGGGCGCGGCGACGGTCGCCGTCACCGCGGTCGCGCTGTCCGCGGGCACGGCGCAGGCCGTCGGCGAGCCGACCGCGGCCGGGCAGCCCACCCCGTCCACGCAGCCGGTCACGCCCGCCCCGCCCGCCCCGCCCGCTCCCGGCGCGGCAGCTTCGGCACCGGCTGACGGCGGACCGGACCGCATCCTGCTGGCCGAACCGTCCCCCGCCTGGCCGCGGGGCATCGACATCGCCTCCTGGCAGCACCCCGGATCGGCCCCGATCGACTGGAACGCGGTCAAGGGCTCCGGAGTGAGCTTCGCGATCGTGAAGGCGACGGAGGGCACCAACTACACCAACCCGTACTTCACCGGTGACCGCACCGCGGCCCGGCAGGCCGGCCTCACCGTGGGTGCCTACCACTACGCCCGCCCGGCGGCCCCGATCTCCACCGCCGTCGACCAGGCCCGGCACTTCCTGGCGGTGACCGGTCTCACCCGCATGTCGGGGCACCTGGCGCCGGTCCTCGACATCGAGACGACGGGCGGCCTGGACCCGGTGGCCCTCGCCGCCTGGACGCGGGCCTTCCTGGAGGAGGTCGAGTCCCAGACCGGCCGCGCACCGATCATCTACACCTACCGGTCCTTCTGGACAGACCAGATGGCGGACACCCGCGACTTCGCGCACTACCCGTTCTGGTTCGCCCTCTACAACAACGAGACCACGCCGGGATGGCTGCCCGGCGGCTGGCCCGGGTGGGCTATGTGGCAGTACACCTCCTCCGGGACCGTGCCAGGCATCAGCGGAAACGTCGACATGAACGTCGCGTGCTGTTCGCCGGCCGAACTTGCCGGACTCGCGGACGGCACGCTCTCCGAGATCGACCGCCGCCTCGCCTCGGCCGGCCTCCTTCAGTACTCCCTGGGCGCGCCGACGGGTGTCGAGGTGCGGGCCGGCGGCGGCGGGCGCTGGCGGCCGTTCGCGAACGGCCTCATCTTCTGGTCCGTCGCGACCGGGCCGCGCGTGCTGCACGGGGAGGTGGCCAGGAAGTACCTGGAGCTGGGCGGCAGCAACGGTTTCCTGCAGCGCCCGCTGAGCGACGTCGAGTGGGCCACGGCACCCGGGACGCACCAGGCGATGTTCCAGGGCGGCTGGATCTACTGGCACCCGGCGACCGGCGCGCACGAGGTCCACGGCCTGATCCTGCGCCGTTACCTGGAGCTCGGCGGCTCGACGTCCGCGCTGGGTCTGCCGGTGACGGACGAGTACTCGGTACCGGGCGGGCGGGAGAGCGCCTTCCAGTTCGGCACGCTGCGATGGACGGCCGCCACGAACGCGGTGACCCTCCTCCCCGCCGGGGCGCCCTGAGACCTCACCGGAGGCGCCCTGAGGCCTCGCCGGAGGGGAGTGACATCGACTCACGGGGGGTATCTGGCCCGGGTGCGGCGGTGTGTGGCCGCTCGGCTACAAGCAGCGTTGCCGCGCAGCCGGGAGGATCAGATGGTAGATCTGCGGCAGGCACGCAATACCGACGGATGGCTGCTCTTTGCCGCCGTCATCATGTTCATCGTCGGTTTCCACAACCTCATCTACGGCATAGCGGCACTGCGCGACTACATCGTGGTGGTCGACAACCTCTACTCCACCTCGACCGGCACCGGGGTGATCTACGCCAGCACCTCCTTCTGGGGCTGGCTGTGGATCGCGTTCGGCGTCGTCCAGATGGTCATCGCGGTCGGCATCGCGGCCGGCAACGAGCTCGCCCGCTGGGTCGGCATCGTGATCGCCGCGCTGAACGCGATCGGCCAGCTGGCCTTCCTCGCCGCGTTCCCGGTGTGGTCGGTCATCATCATCGCGATCGACATCCTGGTGATCTACGCGCTGGCCACCTACCAGACGCGGGGACGTCCGGGCGGCGCGGTCGAGCCCTACCCGGGTGACCGGCCCGGCGTGACGCGCGGCGCGTCGACGCGGTCGCGGACAGGCGCCTACGCGGGCAGCGCCACGGGGCCTGGCGGTGGCGGCATGCGCGCCGGCGGGGATGCCTCCGGCGCGGGCCGATCGGGGGACCCGGGCCGATCGGGGGACCCCGGCGACGACTTCTTCGAGCCGACCTCGGACCGACCGGGCTCTGCGGGCAGCCGGTCGGCCGGTGACCGCGCGGTCGGAAACACCGGTAGCACCGGGGACGACCGGGGAGTCGGTATGGCCGGCGACGCCGGTGGCCGCTTCCCCGCGGGAACGACCGACCCGAGCGCCGGAACGCGACGCCCCAAGTCCGGCTACCGGCCTGCGCCCGGGGGGACGGGCGGCACCGGGCCGGATTCCGGCTCCGGTCGCTGGAGCAACGAGCGCCCACCGCCCGCGGACCGCTAGCAGGCCCCTGACCGCCGAGGCCGTCGCGGACCTGTCACCGCGGCGGCCTCGGCACGTCCACCTGCCGGCGCCACTCCAGGCAGTGGTCGATGAACCCGGCGAGGTGCTCGGCCTCGAAGACGGCGATGTCCCAGTCCCCCGTCTCCACCTCCGCCGGACTGCGCCACAGGTAGGCGACAGCCCGTCCGCCCTCGGCCAGCGGGACGTCCCGCGGTTCGTAGGGCTCACCTTCGAACAGGTCGAGCAGCTCACGCTCCGCTCGGGTGAGACCGCGCAGGCAGGTCCCCGGGCACAGCACATCGGCGGCGGCCGGGACCAGGCCCGGGTAGCTCCGCCCCCGCAGTGCCGCGGCCCGCCACCCCGGGACCGCCCCGGAGGTCATGGCCGGACGCCGCCCGAGCAGCGCCTCGACAACCTCGGCGAAGCGCAGCGTTCCGTAGGCGAACAGCACCGGCTCCGCCAGCCCGCCGCCGTCCGGGGAGAGCGCGGGCACGGCTATCCCGCCGCGTCGAGGTCGACCCGGGTCAGCACCGGGCGCAGGGTCAGGCCGATGTCGGCCAGGCGCTCCCGTCCGCCCTCCTGCCGATCGATCACACACAGGACGTCCTCGACGACCGCACCCTCCTCCCGCAGCACGCGGGTGGCGTCCAGGACGGCGCCGCCGCTGGTCACGACGTCCTCGACCAGGACAATGCGGCGACCTTCGACCACGCCACCCTCGGCGATCCGCCGGGTCCCGTACTCCTTCGCCTTCTTCCGGACGAACCGCGCCGGCAGGCCGGTCCGGGCCGAGAGCAGCGTCGCGAGCGGGACGCCGCCCAGCTCCAGGCCCGCCAGAAGATCCGTGCCGGGAGGCAGATGTACGGCCATCGCGGCCACGATGTCGGCGAGCAGGACGGGGTCGGCCTCGAAGAGGTACTTGTCGAAGTACTCCGTACTGGTGCGACCTGACCGCAACACGAAGGTGCCGGTCAGATGAGATGCCGCCCGGACACGGACGGCCAGTGTGTCGATGTCGGCCACACCGACCGACTCTACGGGCCGGCCGTCCCTGGTTCCCCGGGCCGGCCGGCTCCGCAGGTTCGGACCGCCGGCACGCATACCGCGCGAACCTGCGGGCATGACGACCGCCGGACATGACGAAGGCCCGGAGAGAAATCTTCCGGGCCTTCGTCAGACGCGTGTCCCCCGGACGAACCGGGGTGGTGGCAGGTGATGGATTCGAACCATCGTAGGCTCAGCCGACGGTTTTACAGACCGCTCCCTTTGGCCGCTCGGGCAACCTGCCGTGTTCGGCAAGCATACCGGTTACCCGGAGCAGTACGACGGGAGGGGCCCCCGAACATCCCGGCCGATGCCCGAACCACGTCTCGGTGCGCCAGGCCGCACCGAGCGACCCGACCCAGGAGGTCCGTGCCCGTGGCAGATCCGTCCTTCGACATCGTGAGCAAGGTCGACACCCAGGAGATCGACAACGCCGTCAACCAGACCGCGAAGGAGATCCGGACCCGGTTCGACTTCCGGGACACCGGCGCCTCCGCGGAGCTGAGCGGCGAGGCGATCCAGCTGCAGGCCAACAGCGAGGAGCGGGTGAAGGCAGTCCTGGACGTCCTGCAGGAGAAGTGCGTGAAGCGCGGCATCTCGCTCAAGAGCCTCGAGTACGGCGAGCCGCGGCAGTCCGGCAAGGAGTACCGGCTGACCGTCACCGTGCAGCAGGGCATCGCGGACGAGAAGGCCAAGACGATCGCCAAGAAGATCCGCGCCGACGGGCCCAAGGGGGTGCAGGCGCAGATCCAGGGTGACCAGTTGCGGGTGACCGGCAAGAAGCGGGACGACCTGCAGCGCGTCATCGCACTGCTCAAGGCGGAGGACTTCGAGGTTCCGCTGCAGTTCGTCAACTACCGCTGACGCCCCACCTCGGCTGCCCGGCCGGGGTCCCGCCGGCCCGACGTGGCCCGGCGGCCCCGGTCAGCCGGCGTACGGGGCCGACCCGCACCATCCGCCGCTCGCCGACCGTTGTGTTGGCCGCCGCCCGAAGCGCGGATGTCCGACGTAGGACGTAGGACATCCGCCGCCGGCGAAATGACATTTTCCTTGGCAACGAAGGCGGGCCGCCGACAGCGGCCGGATTCACATGCAGGTGCACAGGATGCTGCACGGTCGCCGATTTTCGTACGGAAAGCAAGCCGGCCCCCGGGCCGGCAGACATACCCCGGAAAAGGTGCACCCCGCCCGATGGGGGGTTTCGGGCGGGGTGCGCGCGGCGGAACCTGGGGGGTACGCTCCGCCGCGGTCCGTGAGGATTAAGCGTACTCGTGTTCGGGCGCTGCGGCGTGCCTTCCGCGGGTCTTCTTATTTCACCGCAGTGAACTCCTTGTGCCCGACTTGTACCCGCCGAAACCGTGCGCCGACGTGGTCCGCGCCATGGCTCGCCGCAGCCCCGGCGGGGCCTACTGGTAGGGGTTCATCCGGGCGCGCTCTTCCAGCCGGGCGACTCGTTCGGCGATCGGCGGGTGGGTCGAGAAGAACCGGGAGACGCCACCACCGCGGAACGGGTTGGCGATCATCATCGCGGATGCCGGGCCGAGCCGGGAGCTGGCCGGCAGCGGGCGCGCCGCAGTTCCAGCCTCCAGCTTGCGCAGAGCACTGGCCAGCCCGAGCGGATCGCCCGTCAACGTCGCCCCGGACTCGTCGGCCTGGTACTCACGGGCGCGGCTGATTGCCAGCTGGATGATGGTGGCGGCAATCGGGCCGACGACGATCAGGGCGAGCATCTCCACCAGGCCGGGGCCGTCCTCGTCCCGGCCGCCCCCGAAGAAGGCGAAGACCTGCATCATGTTCGCGAAATAGACGATGATGCTCGCCAGCGCGCCCGCAACCGAGGCGATCAGGATGTCGCGGTTGTACACGTGACTCAGTTCGTGACCCAGGACGCCGCGCAGCTCGCGGTCGTCCATGATCTCCAGGATTCCCTCGGTGCAGCACACTGCCGCATTGCGCGGGTTCCGGCCGGTCGCGAAGGCGTTCGGAGACGAGGTGGGGCTGAGATAGAGCCTCGGCATCGGCATCCGCGCCCGGGTGGCGAGTTCCTGCACGATGGCGTACAGCCGAGGCTGCTGGACCTGGCTGACCGGGTATGCACGCATCGCGCGCAGCGCGAGCCGATCCGAAAAGAAGTAGGAGAAGCCGTTCATCCCGAGGGCGAGCACGGCCGCGATCACGATGCCGCCCCTGCCGAACAGCGAACCGACCGCCACGATGACCGCCGAGAGCACGCCGAGGAGAAGAGCCGTCTTCAGCCCGTTGAGACTGCGATGAGGCATGGCTGTCGCGCATCCGTCCTGTTGACCTGTTGCGACTTCACCAACGAAGGAGCTGACACTCCTCGTTCCCGGCGGCGGCTGCCCTACGCCGGAGCGCCGCCGCCCTGCCCGGCACCTCCGGGTGTATGCGGTTCGCGGCCCCGCTCCCCCGCGGCGGCGCGCACGGAGGCGGCGACATCCGAGGTCAGCAGGCCTGCGTCCTCGAGGCGGTCAGCCGTCAGGACGGCCAGCGCGGCGTAGGCATCGGCGAGATGGGGGTCCAGCCTTGCCAGCTCGGCCGACTGGACTGTGACGGTCCCGACATCGCCACGCCGGACCGGGCCGGTCATCGCGTGCACGCCTGCGACGAGCGCGTTCTCCAGCGACATCCGCAGCAGTGGGCCGAGCGCCGCCGCCTGGTCGTCGACGCCGGCCGCGGCCACCAGCTGCCCGGCCGCGGTGACGAGGGTGGCGAGGAAGTTGCCGCCGAGCACCAGGGCGGCGTGGTAGATCGCCCGCCGCTCCTCGGGGATGATCGCCGGTCGGCCGCCGACGCTCTCGACGAGACGACGGGCGCGGGCGGCCGCGACGTCGTCCCCAGGCGCGGTGGTGATGCCGAACGTCGCGCCGACCAGCTGAGCCGCGTCGCCCGGTGCGCCGGTCAGGGTCATGATCGGATGGATTGCTGCGGCCCGGGCACCGACCGCGGTCACCGCGCGCAGCGGCAGGATCCCGTGCCGCCCGCTCAGATGCGCGACGAGGGGAGCCGGCGCGCGGGCAGCGCCGGGAGCGACCTGCCGGGCCACCTCGGCGATCCGGTCGTCCGGCACACCCAGAATGATCACTTCTGCGTGGGACGCGGCCGCGGCGGGGGTGGCGCAGACCTCGGCGGCGGAGAACACAGCCGCGGCCCGTTCTCGGCCAGCACCGGTCCGGCTGTACAACGCGCTCACCTGGTATCCGGCGGCCATGAGCGCCCGGCCCATCGCCATGCCGGCCCGACCCGGCCCGATGATCGCCACGGAGCGCCCTGGCAGCTCCCCCGACTCCAGGGGCTCCACCGACTCCACGGGCTCCACGGGCTCGACGGGCTCGACCGGATCCAGCGACTCTGCCAGTTCGTCCGCCGGTCCGGCGTCGGGAGACTGCGGCCGCATGTAACCCTCCTCCTCGTGCACGCCATCCACCATCCGTCCGGTCGGGCTCACACCGGTAAACCCGAACGTCACAGCGCAAAGGAACGGGCGGCGTTCGAGTGGTGCCCGGGATGCCGGGTCGGCCGTCAGCACTGCCGTGGTGGCCTTCTCGCGAGCCCGTTTCGGGTGATGCCGCCCGGCCGCGAAGCCGCCGGACACCGGCCTGCCCTCCGCACCGTGACGGCCGACACGCCGCCGCTGCCTACATACGGCGTTCCGTGCACGGTTGGTGCCGGCGGCGGCGCAACCAGGTCACGGCCATCGTTATCGAGCGATACGAATTGGCGGCGCCGCGAACCGCTGAGATCCGCCTATAGACGACGGTTGCGTCGGCCACCATCGACCCTATCCGGCCCGCTCCTGGAATACAGTCGTACTGTGACAGGCCGCGCGGCCGCCGAGGCGGGCCAGCGTTACCACCGGGGTGCCGAGCGGTCGTTTAGCCGACTACGCCGCCATAGCCGCCGCGGATCGGAGGCCAGCTGAATACTCGCGCGCCGCACATACCTGCCGCGGTCGGGGCACAGGCCACCGGCGGGCTGCCCACACGCGCCTTCGGTGCCTGCGCACGAGGCTCTGTCGCCTGGCCGACCGGCCAGGTCCGGCTGTCCGCCTGCGGACACCCGTCAGGGTTCCCGCGAGCGGGTGACGTCGTATGTCATGGCGGTCCCGAGGGGACGACGGGCCCCGGCGTGGGCGCGGCTCCGCGCTCGCGGCGACACGCGACCGGTGTGTCGCCCGCGGGAGTCCGGGCCGCTCGCACCATGTCCGCACGGCCCGCCGGAGGCGGCCCGGCCCCCTGTTCCCGGACCCCCGCGGCCGATACCAGAAAACGCATACTGCAACCAGTCACGCACGGCCAGCAAGGGGTCGGCGGTCGGGATAATCCGGCCGGAAGCCGCGGTACCCCGCTCTTCCCGGCGGCGCCGGGCGGCGGCATCCTCGTGCCCTATTGAGCTGCCCGGTACGCTGGGGTGGTACCTGAGGAGGTTACTAAAGGTGTCTGAGCAGGTCAGGGAGAGGGAGACCCGCCGGCTCGATCGGGTCGTCGTGCGGTTCGCCGGCGACTCCGGCGACGGTATGCAGCTCACCGGGGAACAGTTCACGAGCGAGACGGCGGCATTCGGCAACGATCTGTCCACGCTTCCGGACTTTCCCGCGGAAATTCGGGCGCCAGCCGGCACGCCTGCCGGAGTTTCTGGCTTCCAGCTCCATTTTTCCGATCACGATATTCTGACCCCGGGCGATGCCCCGGACGTCCTGGTCGCCATGAACCCGGCCGCGCTGAAGGCGAATCTCAAGGACCTGCCACCTGGCGCGGACCTGATCGTCAACACCGATGCGTTCACCGGCGGCAACCTGAAGAAGGCCGGCTACGCCGCCGACCCGCTGACGGACGGGACCCTGGACAACTACACCGTCCACCGCGTGCCGCTGACGTCGATGACGATCAACGCGGTCCACGCCGCCGAGGGCGTCGGCGGGGCGGTGAACAAGAAGGAGGCCGAGCGGGCGAAGAACATGTTCGCGCTCGGCCTGATGAGCTGGCTGTACCACCGGCCCACCGGCGGCACCGAGGGCTTCCTCAAGAAGAAGTTCGCCAAGCGACCGGAGATCGCGGCGGCCAACATCGCCGCGTTCCGTGCCGGTTTCAACTACGGCGAGACCACCGAGTCCTTCTCGGTGACCTACGAGGTCGCCCCGGCCCGTATGCGGTCCGGCACCTACCGCCGCATCACCGGGAACATCGCCCTCTCCTACGGGCTGATCGCCGCCGGTGAGCTCACGAAGCTGCCGCTGTTCCTCGGCACCTACCCGATCACCCCGGCGACGGACATCCTGCACGAGCTGAGCAAGCACAAGCAGTTCGGCATCCGGACGTTCCAGGCCGAGGACGAGATCGCCGGCGTCGGTGCGGCACTCGGCGCCTCGTTCGGCGGCTCGCTGGGTGTGACGACGACGTCCGGCCCGGGAGTCGCGCTGAAGAGCGAGACGATCGGCCTGGCGGTCAGCCTGGAGCTGCCGCTGCTGATCGTGGACATCCAGCGTGGTGGCCCGTCGACCGGCCTGCCGACCAAGACCGAGCAGGCCGACCTCCTGCAGGCGATGTTCGGCCGCAACGGTGAGGCCCCGGTGCCGATCGTGGCGCCGCAGTCACCGGCGGACTGTTTCCACGCCGCCATCGAGGCCGCCCGGATCGCGACGAAGTACCGCACACCGGTGTTCCTGCTCTCGGACGGCTACCTGGCGAACGGCTCCGAGCCGTGGCTGCTGCCGACCAGCGAGGAGCTGCCGGACCTCACGGTGACCTTCACGACCGAGCCGAACCACACCGGTCCCAAGGGTCCCGAGTTCTGGCCCTACCAGCGCGACCCCGAGACGCTCGCCCGGCCGTGGGCTGTCCCCGGCACCCCGGGCCTCGAGCACCGGATCGGTGGTCTGGAGAAGGCGGACGGATCGGGCAACATCTCCTACGACCCGGCGAACCACGACCGCATGGTGCGGCTGCGGCAGGCGAAGGTCGACGGCATCGCCCGTGACATCGCCCCGCTGGAGGTCGACGACCCGTCCGGCATGGCGGACGTGCTCGTGCTCGGCTGGGGGTCGACCTTCGGGCCGATCGCCGCCGGCTGCCGGCGGGTCCGGGCCAAGGGCCTGCACGTGGCCCAGGCGCACCTGCGCCACCTCAACCCGTTCCCGGCGAACACTGCCGAGGTGCTGCGCTCCTACGACAAGGTGCTGATCCCCGAGATGAACCTCGGCCAGCTCCGCACCCTGATCAGGTCGCAGTTCCTGGTGGACGCGATCGGCTACAACCAGGTCCGTGGGCTGCCGTTCAAGGCTGCGGAACTCGCGGGCGTCTTGGAGGATGTGATCAACCAGTGACCGTCACGACGAACGGCAACGGGATTACCAACCGACTCCTGGACCTGGTGCCCGCCGCCCCCACCCAGCTGACCCGCAAGGACTTCACCTCCGACCAGGAGGTGCGCTGGTGCCCGGGTTGCGGCGACTACGCCATCCTGGCGACCGTGCAGGGCTTCCTGCCGGAGCTCGGCATCGCCCGGGAGAACGTCGCCTTCATCTCGGGCATCGGGTGCTCCTCCCGTTTCCCGTACTACCTGCAGACCTACGGGATGCACTCGATCCACGGGCGTGCGCCGGCGATCGCGACCGGGCTGGCCACCTCCCGTCCGGACCTGTCGGTGTGGGTCGTCACCGGTGACGGTGACGCCCTGTCCATCGGCGGGAACCACCTGCTCCACGCGATGCGCCGCAACGTCAACCTCAAGATCCTGATGTTCAACAACAGGATCTACGGTCTGACCAAGGGGCAGTACTCGCCGACCTCCGAGGTCGGGAAGATCACGAAGTCGACACCGTTCGGCTCGCTGGACCGCCCGTACAACCCGGCGTCGCTGGCGCTGGGCGCGGAGGCCACCTTCGTCGCCCGGTCGATCGACTCGGACCGCGCCCACCTGACGTCGGTGCTGCGCGCCGCGGCGGAGCACCCGGGCACCGCGTTCGTCGAGATCTTCCAGAACTGCAACATCTTCAACGATGGCGCGTTCGAGCCCCTCAAGGACCGGACGACGCGGGACGACGTCACCCTGAAGCTGGTCGACGGCGAGCCGCTGCTGTTCGGCGCCGAGCGGGACAAGGCCATCCGGCGCTCCGCGTCGGGCGGCCTGGAGGTCTGCGCGGCCACCGACGAGGGTGTCCTCGTGCACGATGCGGCGAACCGGGACCCGAGCCAGGCCTTCGCCCTGTCGCGGCTGACCGGCGACGACCACGGAGTCACCCCGATCGGGGTGTTCCGCAACGTCGACGTACCGACCTACGACGAGGCCCTCAACGGGCAGGTCGAGCAGGCCCGCGCCAAGAGCGGCGCCGGGGACCTGATCAGCCTCATCTCGGGCAGCGAGACCTGGACGATCGACTGACCGCGCATCGAGCGCCCGCGCGTCGAGCGCCCGCGAAGATCGGCTGACGGCTCAGGTCGGCTGACAGCACGACCGTGACGGCCGGGGTGGTGGAACAACACCACCCCGGCCTTCGCCTTTCGGCCCCGCGCATGGTTTCCGGACCGCCGGCGCGCCGCTCCAAGGTGCCATCCGCTTCCTTTTGTCCCTGTTGGCGGCACATGCTGCACTTGCCGCTTTCTGATCAGTGTGCGGTAAGGTGATTGCCGGTGGGGGTGCCGTGCGGCCCGGGGGGGCTCACAACACCAGAACAGCCGGAGGCGTAGTGCGGGTTCACGCAGCGCGAGGTCACCGAGCCCATCACCGAGGCTCGCCGCCGCCCACCAGTACCCGGTTCCAGGGCCTGTCGGCCGCGGGAGCGCGGCATGGGTAGCCACTCCGCGGGCCGGCACAGCCGGGGAGCCCCCAGCAGCGGTCGGCGCCCCGAGGCGCGGGCCGAGGCTCCGGGCCAGGCCTCGGCTCACACGCCCCCACGCGGCCGCCTGTCGCAGCCCTCCGAGCGCGACCTCCCCCGTGAGCCGCTGCCGCACCGCTACCCGACGCCGCGCCGCGAGCCGTCACAGCATCGCGAGCCGTCGCTCTACGCCCAGCGGCGTGCCGAGCCCCTCCCACGGACGTCTCAGGCGCAGAGCCGGCAGCAGAGCGCGGCCCCGGCCCGTTCCACCTGGGTCACCAGCGAGTGGAGCAGCAGCCCCTCCGCGGGGACGTCCCCGCTGCCGAGGCGTTTCCCGCCGCCCCGGCCGACCAGCCGACCCCCCGGAGAGATCGACACGCTCACCGGGCCGCTGTCGATGAGCTCCGGTGCCGACACCGCACGGCCGGCCCGGCCCGCCCGCACCACGCGCTCCTCGCTGTTCGAGCCCGTGCGCCCGGTCGGCTCCCTCGACGTCGGGCACGCCGAGGACGTCGATCCGGGCGCACCAGCCCCCCGGGATCGGGCGCCGCGCCCGGGAGGCACCCGGTCGGGTTCCGCCACGGCCGGCCGCGGAGCGCACCGCGCACCGGCCCCCCGCCGCGCACCCGGCCGCACCAGGATGGTGGTCGCGGGCACCGCCTCCCTCGCCGGCCTCTCCGCGATCGTGACCGGTGTCGCGCTCACGGGCGAGCACCCGGTCACCAACGCCGGGCCGACGACCGGCGCGACGCCGCTCATCCAGGTGGACGAGGCCCGCCACGCGTTCGGTTCGGACGACGCGCAGGCCTCCCGGGGCAGCCGCGAACCGCTGCTGCCTCCGCAGGTCTCCGACCCTGTCGGCGACACCTTCCCCACCGGTTCCGGCACGAGCACCAGCACGGGCCCGATCGGCCAGGAGTACGGGTACCAGCACTACACCCGGCAGGACACCCCGGCGCCGCCGGTGAACCCGGGCACCACGGGCGCCACGGGCGAGGAGGGTCTCTCCGGCTACGAGATCCCATTCGTACCGCTGACGCCGCAGACCAGCGCGGCGCCGACGCCGGGCGGGTCCACCCCGCCGGCGGGCACGACGGCCGACCCGGCCACCGGCGGAACCACGACCGGTGGAACCACCACGGGCACGACCCCTGGTGCAACGCCCGGCGGCACCACCACCGGCGGCACGACCACCGCCCCGGGGACCACCCAGCCCGGGGGCACCGCCACGCCGAGGCCGACAGCCCCGGCGACGAAGCCGGCATCCGGCGGCACGACGACGCCCACTACTCCGCGCCCGTCCAGCTCGACCTCGACCACCCCGCCGCCGAGCACGACGCCGGAGGACGAGGAGGAGGGTTCGCTGCCGTTCAACCCGGAGCCGGTGCAGGTCACCCCGATCTGGGATTCGCTCTTCCCGCCCGCGACCTCCGGCTCCACGGCGACGAGCAGCTCCGCCACCAGGTAAGGCCGCCCGGCCACGGGGCCGGGAAGATCCCTGCGGCCGCCCACCGCCTCTGGCGGGTGGGCGGCCGCTGGCAGTTCGTGGTCAGCTCGTGGTCAGCCCGTGCGGTCGACGACGAAGTCGGCCAGTGACTCGAGGGCCACCTTCGCGGAGCTGTCCGGGAGCGGAGCCAGGCAGGCGCGGGCCTCACTCGACCAGCGGATCAGCTCGGCACGTGCCCGGCCCATGGCCGGGTGCTCCCGCAGTACCTCCAACGCCTCCGCGACGGCGGGCTCCGCGACTCCCTCCTGCGCCCAGGGGTTCTCGCCGAGCAGGTCACGCAGCCGCCGCGCACCCGCGTCGTCGCCCTCCAGGGCATACAGGACGGGCAGCGTCGGGATGCCCTCACGCAGATCGGTGCCGGGGGTCTTCCCGGACGCCTCGGTCGGCGACGCCACGTCGATGAGGTCGTCGGAGAGCTGGAAGGCCACCCCGAACCGCTCACCGAACGCGGCGAGGATGTCGGACGTCACCGGGTCGGCGCCGGCGAGCATCGCCCCGAGCCGGCCGGAGGTGGCGATCAGTGACGCGGTCTTGTCGGTGATGACCCGCAGGTAGTGCTCGATCGGGTCCTGGCCGGGCGCGGGGCCGACGGTCTCGCGGATCTGCCCCTCGCACAGCGCGGCGATGGTGCGGGCCAGGATGCGGGTGGCCTCCGGCCCCAGGTCGGCCGTGATCTCGGAGGCGCGGGCGAACAGGAAGTCGCCGGTGAGGATCGCGACCGTGTTCGTCCAGCGGGCGTTCGCCGATGCCGCGCCACGCCGCAACGGCGCCTCGTCCATCACGTCGTCGTGGTACAGCGTCGACAGGTGCGTCAGCTCGATCGCGACGGCGGCCGGCACCACGCCGACAGCGTCGGGATCGGCGAACTGCGCCGCGAGCAGCACGACCATCGGCCGGAACCGCTTGCCGCCCGCATCGACGAGGTGCCGGGATGCCTCGGTGACGAACGAGAACTCGCTGCGGACGGACACCCGCAGCTGGTCCTCGACCGCGGCGAGCCCGACCCGGACAGCCTTCTCAAGATCAGGGTCGGCCCTGATCCCCATCACGTCCAGCCCGATAGCGCTCATACCGCCATCAGCGTACGAAGCCGGAGGTCGCCGCGGTGGTCGCAAGGTCGAGAAGTGGCTGGGGAATTACGCCCAGCAGCAGGGTCATGAGTGCACCTATACCCACCGTGGCGAAAGTCAGCGTCGGGCGGGTGACCACCACCGGGCCGTCAGCCAACGGCTCGGAGAAGAACATCAGCACGATCACGCGGACGTAGAAGAAGGCGGCGATGGCGCTGCAGACAAGCGCGACGACGACGAGCGGGGTGGCATCACCGGCGATCGCGGCCTGGAAGACCGCGAACTTTCCGGTGAATCCGCTGGTCAGCGGGATACCGGCCAGTGCGAGCAGCAGGAACGCGAACGTGCCCGCGACCACCGGCGACGTGCGGCCCAGGCCCTGCCACTGAGACAGGTCGCTGGCCTCCCCGTCTCCGGTGCGGACGAGCGAGACGACACCGAACGCGGCGATGGTGGTGAAGCCGTAGGTCACCAGGTAGAACATCGCGCCGCGCAGGCCGTCGGTGTTCGAGCCGGCCATGCCGACCAGCAGGAAGCCGGCGTGGGCGACGGCCGAGTAGGCCAGCATCCGCTTGATGTCGCGCTGGGTCAGCGCCAGCACAGCCCCGACGACCATGGTGAGGATCGCGACGGCCCACACCACGGGACGCCAGTCCCAGCGCATACCCCCGAAGGCCACGTAGAAGACCCGGAGCAGGGCGCCGAAGGCGGCCACCTTGGTGCCGGCCGCCATGAACGCGGTGATCGGCGTCGGGGCGCCCTGGTAGACATCCGGCGTCCAGGAGTGGAACGGAGCGGCACCGATCTTGAAGAACAGGCCGACACCGAGCAGGGCCAGCGACAGGTAGAGGTAGGTGTCGTTCTGGCCCACCGTGCCGACCGCGTCGGCGACCCGGCCCAGCTCGACACTGCCGGCGTAGCCGTAGGCGAACGCGACGCCGTAGAGGAAGAAGGCCGACGAGAACGCCCCGAGCAGGAAGTACTTCATCGCGGCTTCCTGCGACAGCAGGCGCCGCCGGCGGGCGAGTCCGGCCAGCAGGTACAGCGGCAGCGAGAGGATCTCCAGCGCGACGAACATGACGAGCAGGTTGTTCGAGGCGACGAAGAGCAGCATGCCGCTGACCGAGAAGACCATCAGCGGATAGGCCTCGGTCTGCACCTCCGGGGAGGTGCGCTGCGCCGTGGAGCCCTTGGAACCGGGCACGACGGCCGCGGAGGCGACGAGCGCGCCACCGGAGGAGTCCAGCCGGCGCTCGGCGACGAGCAGGACGGCCAGCGCCGCGAACACCAGGATGGTGCCCTGCATGAACAGGGTGGGCCCGTCGATGGCCACCGCGCCGGCGGCGAGGATCTCGCGCCGGGTGTGCAGGAGCACGACGGCGACGAAGGCGGCGATGAAGCCGCCGGCCGCGAGCAGCGGTTGCAGCACCCGCCGGGCCTTCGGCGGCGCGAAGGCGTCGACGAGGACACCGGCCAGGGCGACGCCGAAGAGGATGAGCATCGGGCTGAGCGCCGAGTACTCGATCGACGGCGGTGTGATCTTCTGTGTGACGTCCTGCGCCAGCACAGTGGGTACTGCGCTCACGAATGGCCTCCGGATTCCGGCGCGGCCACCGGGGCCGTCGGCGCCGGGTCAGACTTCCCGATGTCCTCGAAGGTGGCGGTGACCGTGGGCGTGATGATGTCGAGCAGCGGCTTGGGGTACACACCGAGCCCGATGATCAGCGCGACCATCGGGGCGACCACCAGCCGCTCCCGCGTGCTGAGGTCCTTGACGAGGCGCATCTTCTCGTCCTTGATCGGACCGGTCATCGTGCGCTGGTACAGGTAGAGGATGTAGACCGCGGCGAGCACGATGCCGCAGGTCGCCACGATCGCCAGCGCCCGGTACTCGGTGAAGGTGCCGACCAGCACCAGGAACTCGCTGACGAAGCTGTTCGTGCCCGGCAGCGCCAGCGAGGACAGGCCTGCGATCAGGAAGACCCCGGCGAGTATCGGCGTCACCTGGGCCATGCCGCCGTAGGCGCTGACGTCCCGGCTGCCTCGCCGGCTGACCAGGATGCCGACCACCAGGAACAGCAGGCCCGTCGACAGGCCGTGGTTGACCATGTAGAGCACGGCACCCGTGCCGGCCTGCGAGGTGAAGGCGAACGTCCCCAGGGCGATGAAGCCGAAGTGCGCCAGCGAGGTGTAGGCGACCAGGCGTTTCATGTCCCGCTGGCCGATGGCCAGCAGTGCGCCGTAGAAGATGCCGATCACCGCCAGGGCCAGCACCATCGGCGCGAAGTACTCGGCGGCGTCCGGGAACAGCGGGATGCAGTACCGGATGAGGCCGAAGGTGCCGACCTTGTCCAGGACGCCGACCAGCAGCACGGCGCCGCCGGTGGGCGACTGCGCACCGGCGTCGGGCAGCCAGGTGTGGAACGGGAACAGCGGCGCCTTGATCGCGAAGGCGACGAAGAAGCCGAGGAACAGCAGCTTCTGCACGCCGGGGGTGATCTCCAGCTGGCGCAGGGTGGCGAAGTCGAAGGTGCCGGTACCGAGCTGGTCGGCGGAGACCACGTAGAGACCGATCACCGCAGCCAGCATCAGCAGCCCGCCGAACAGGCTGTAGAGCAGGAACTTCACCGCCGCGTAGGAGCGCTGCGCCTTCTCCTCGGCCGGCCCGTAACTCCCGATGAGGAAGTACATCGGGATGAGCATGGCCTCGAAGAAGACGTAGAAGAGGAACACGTCGGTGGCCGCGAAGACCCCGATCATGCCCGTCTCGAGCGCCAGCAGCAGCGCGAAGAACGCCGGGACCGACCGCTTGCCCTCCTCGACCTCGTCCCACGAGGCCAGCACGACCACTGGCACGAGCAGCGCGGCGAGCAGCATCAGCACCAGCGAGATGCCATCGGCGCCCACCGAGTAGGAGACGCCGAACTCCTTGATCCAGTCGTAGGACTGGCCGAACTGGAAACCGGCCTTGTCCGGGTCGTAGGCGGCGGTGGCCAGCACGGCCAGCACCAGCACCGCGAGCGAGATCGCCAGCGTGAGCTGCTTGGCGAGCGTGACGGACCGGCGCGGGAGACCCGCGACCACCAGAGAGCCGACCGCGGGGACGATCAGCAGGATCGTCAGCCAGGGAGCCGTACTCACGTCAGCCGGCCCTGGTCAGCAGCAGAGCACCGACCACGAGGACGGCACCTCCCAACATCGACAGTGCGTAGGACCGGACGAAACCGGTCTGGGTGCGTCGCAGCCGGCCGGACAGCCCGCCGACGGCCGCGGCGCTGCCGCGCACGAATCCGTCGATGCCGACGTTGTCCGCCCAGACCAGGAAGCGGGTCAGGTACTGCCCGGGCCGCATGGCGACGGCTTCGTTGACGGTGTTCGCGTAGAGGTCGTGCCGCGCGGCGACGGTGACCACGCTGACCTCGGCGTCCGGCCGGGCGACGGCCTCGACGGGGCGCAGCGCGTAGCGCAGGTACGCACCGGCGAAACCTCCGGCGGAGACGACCAGCACCAGCGCGGTGACGACGGCGGGTGAGATGTCGTGGTGCGCCTCACCGTGCTCGCCGACGACCGGCGCCAGCCAGTTCTGCATCGAGTTGCCGAGGACGAACAGGCCACCGGCGAACACCGAGCCGACCGCGAGCAGCAGCATCGGGCCGGTCATCGTGGCCGCCGACTCGTGCGGGTGCTTCGCGGCCGGGCCCTCGTGTTCCCAGCGTTCCTTGCCGTGGAAGGTCATGAGGAACAGCCGGGTCATGTAGAACGCGGTGATGCCGGCGCCGAGCAGTGCCACTCCGCCGAGGACGTAGCCGCTCGTCCCGCCCTTGGCCAGCGCGGTCTCGATGATGCGGTCCTTGGTGAAGAAGCCGGACAGGCCCGGGAAGCCGATGATCGCCAGGTAGCCGAGCCCGAAGGTGATCCAGGTGATCGGCATGTACTTCCGCAGGCCGCCGTAGCGGCGCATGTCCTGCTCGTCGTCCATCGCGTGGATGACGGAGCCGGAACCGAGGAAGAGGCCGGCCTTGAAGAAGCCGTGCGCCAGCAGGTGCATGATGCCGAGCGCGTAGCCGGCGGGCCCGAGGCCCACGGCCAGGAACATGTAGCCGATCTGGCTGACCGTCGAGTACGCCAGGACCTTCTTGATGTCGTCGTAGGCGCAGCCGATGACGCACCCGATCAGGATCGTGACCGCGCCGATGATCAGGACGACGGTGCGGGCGGCCTGCGTCTGGTCGAAGATCGGCGCCGCGCGGACGATCAGGTAGACACCGGCGGTGACCATCGTCGCGGCGTGGATCAGCGCGGAGATCGGGGTGGGGCCCTCCATGGCGTCCGGCAGCCAGGCCTGCAGCGGGAACTGGCCGGACTTGCCGCACGCGCCGAGCAGGAGCAGCAGCGCGACCGCGCTGATGGTGCCGTAGCCGATCACGTCCGCGGCGGCCGCGCCGAACACGTCGTCGTAGTTGGTGCTGCCGACGGTGGCGAACATGAACATGATGGCGAGCGCCAGCCCGACGTCACCGACCCGGTTCATGTAGAAGGCCTTGTTCGCGGCGGTGGCCGCGGCGGGCTTGTACTCCCAGAACTTGATGAGCAGGTAGGACGAGAGACCGACCAGCTCCCAGCCGCCGTAGAGAACCAGGAAGTTGTTCCCCAGGACCAGCAGCAGCATGGACGCCAGGAACAGGTTCATGTAGGCGAAGAAGCGCCGCCGCCCGGGGTCGTGCGCCATGTAGCCGATCGAGTAGATGTGGATCAGCGTTCCCACACCGGTGATCAGCAGCACGAACAGGATGGACAGCTGGTCCACCAACAGGCCGACGTCCACCTGGAAGCTGTTGACCGGCACCCAGCTGAACAGGTGCTGGGAGACCGCGCGGTCGTCGCCCTCCCGGTCGAGCAGCCCGACGAACAGCACCAGGCCGACGACGAACGAGGCCGCCGCCGTGAGCGTTCCGAGCAGGTGGCCCCACCGGTCGGTGCGCCGCCCGCCGAGCAGGAGAACGGCCGCCCCGGCCAGCGGCAGCGCGATGAGCAGCCAGGTCAGCGAGAACGCCCCGGACGCGGCGGCGTAGTGCACGGCCCCACCGCCGTGCTCCTCGGCCGCGAGGAGGGCCCCTGGCGCGCTCATCGCGGTCCGGTTCCGGGTACGTGCGCCAGCGCCAGGGCCACCGGAGGTGGTCCGGGCTGCGCCGCCCCTGTTGCGCAAAGCGTCACTGCAGTGTCGTCCGTTCTTCCGTGACCGGAGGTCCCGGTCGCGGCCGCGTCGTGGGCGGCCGGGGACAGGCCTGGAGGAGGCCCGAGTACGTCGAGGGTTGCGCTCAGTCCGTCGAGGTTGCTCAGTACATCGAGGTTGCTCAGTACATCGAGTTACTCAGACCTCAGCGGCTCAGTACTTCAGGAGGTTCACGTCGTCGACCGAGGCGGATCTGCGCGTCCGGAAGATCGCCAGAATGATGGCTAGGCCGACGACCACCTCGGCGGCGGCCACGACCATGACGAAGAACGCCATGATCTGGCCCTCCAGCGTGCCGTGGATGCGGGAGAAGGTCACCAGCGTCAGGTTCACCGAGTTGAGCATCAGCTCGATCGACATGAACACGACGATCGCGTTGCGCCGGACCAGTACGCCGGTCGCCCCGATGGTGAACAGCAGTCCCGACAGGATCAGATAGTTCGCCGGGTTCACCGACCACTCCCCCTGCCCGCGCCGACCGGCGCCGACTCGCCCACGGCGCTCCCGCTGTCGGAGCGCTCCGCTGTGCCGTTCACGCCCTCGCCGCCACCGCCGGTGCCCGGCTCGCCGTCGCCACCCGTACCACCTGAACCACCCGGACCGCCCGTGTTACCGGGGCCGCCGGAGCCACTCGGGCCGCCTGGACCACCCGTGGCAGGGCCAGGGCCGGCGCCGCTGGCACCGGGCCCGTCACCGGCGGACGTACCGCCGACGGCCGGAAGCTCGCCGGTGCCGCGGACGGCCTGCTCCAGATCGGGGTTGAGCGCGAAGACCTTCGGCCCGGGTCGCGGCGTGACCGGCCCGCCCGCGGTGAAGCGCCGGCGCATCTGCTCCTTCTGCGTGAGCTTCCCGCCGGTGTGCTCGCGGTGGCCCAGCACCATCGTCCCGATGGCGGCCACAACCAGCAGGACCGAGATCGCCTCGAAGACGAACACGTACTCGGTGAAGAGCAGGCGTCCGATCGCGTGGACGTTGCCCCCGCTGTTCGCCGCCTCCAGGCCCGCCGCCGTGCCACCGTCGATCGCCCGGCCGATCGGGAAGACCAGCAGGCCGGCGAAGCCCAGGCCGAGGATCACCGCGGCGATCCGCTGGCCGCGCAGGGTCTCGACAAGCGAGTCGGACGAGTCCACGCCGACCAGCATCAGCACGAACAGGAACAGGACCATGATTGCGCCGGTGTAGACGATGATCTGGACGAACCCGAGGAAGGGTGCGTCCTGGATCAGGTAGAACACCGCGACGCAGAACAGGTTCACGACCAGCAGCAGCGCCGAGTGCACCGCGCTGCGCACCAGCACCAGCCCGAGGGCGGCGATGACCGCGACGGGTGCGAGGAGCCAGAAGGTCCAGGCCTCGCCGTTCGACGTGCTGGTCATCTCCGCCGCCTGGGCGAGGATCTGCGGACTCATCGCGGCTGCTCCGAACCGGCGCCGTGGGCGGGAACCTCGTCCGCCCGGGAGTGCTCGCCGGCGACCCGGCGGGCGATGACGCTCTCCGCCTCGGCCTGGGTGTCCCCGGCGGGCGCACCGCCATCCGGGGTGCTGCCGACCTGCCAGGGCAGGGGGGCGTCCGGGTCGCGGGTGTAGTAGTCGGTCTCGCTCTCGCCGAGCCGCATCGGGTGCGGCGGGGACTCCATCCCCTCCCGCAGCGGGGCGAGGAGCTGCTCCTTGGTGAAGATCAGGTCGGCGCGGCTGTCGTCGGCGAGCTCGTAGTCGTTCGACATGGTGAGCGCCCGGGTCGGGCACGCCTCGATGCACAGCCCGCACAGGATGCAGCGCAGGTAGTTGATCTGGTAGACGCTGCCGTAGCGCTCACCCGGGGAGTAGCGCTCCTCGTCGGTGTTGTCCGCGCCCTCGACGTAGATCGCGTCCGCGGGGCACGCCCAGGCGCACAGCTCGCACCCGACGCACTTCTCGAGACCGTCGGGGTGCCGGTTGAGCTGGTGCCGGCCGTGGAACCGCGGCGCCGTCTCCTTCTTGTACTCCGGGTACTGCTCGGTCGTCGGCTTCTTGAACATCGTCGAGAAGGTGACGCCGAATCCCTTGTAGGGGTCGAGGATCCCCATGGTTCAGCTCTCCTGACGCGGGCCGGAGCCCGCGGGGATGACGGTGGTGTTTCCCTTGTCGCGCCCTGCCAGCACACCCGTGGCCGGGCCGCCGGACGGCGGGGGCCAGGGGATCCGGTCGAGGCTCGGGGCGGATTCGGCCCGTTCCCGCTCGGCCTCCTCCTGCTCCCGTTGAGCCCTGCCCGCACCCGGGTCGATGATCGCGACGATGAGCAGGATGCCCACCACGACCCCGAAGCCGATGAGCCAGGGCGTCCGGTCGGTGACGTGCTCCTGGTAGGCGCGGAACGTCGCGACCGCGACCACCCAGACCAGGCCGACCGGGATGAGGACCTTCCAGCCGAAGGCCATGAACTGGTCGTAGCGCAGCCGCGGCAGCGTTCCCCGCAGCCAGATGAAGACGAAGATGAACAGCAGCAGCTTGGCGACGAACCAGATCAGCGGGAACCAGCCGTGGTCCAGCCCGGACAGGCCCGGGATCGGCGGCGGCTGCCACCCGCCGAGGAACAGCGTCGTCGCGATCGCCGAGACGGTGACCATGTTGATGTACTCGGCGAGGAAGAAGAAGGCGAACTTGATCGAGCTGTACTCGGTGTGGAAGCCGCCGACCAGCTCGCCCTCGGCCTCGGGGAGGTCGAACGGCGTCCGGTTCGTCTCGCCGACCATCGCGATCACGTACAGGATGAAGGACGGCAGCAGCGCGACGTACCACCAGTCGTGCTGGCTCTGCACGATGCCGGCCGTGCTCAGCGTCCCGGCGTAGATGAACACCGCGACGAAGGCGAGGCCCATCGCGACCTCGTAGGAGATGATCTGCGCGGCCGAACGCAGCGAGCCGAGCAGCGGGTACGTCGACCCGCTGGACCAGCCGGCGAGGATCAGTCCGTAGACACCCACCGACGCCGCCGCCAGCAGGTACAGGACGCTGACCGGCAGGTCCGCGAGCTGCAGCAGGGTCCGCTCACCGAAGATCGACACCTCGGGCCCGAACGGGATGCACGCGAACGCCAGGAACGCGGGCACCGCGGAGATGACCGGCGCCAGGATGAAGATCGGCTTGTCGGCCAGTGCCGGGATGATGTCTTCCTTGAGCATGAGCTTCACGCCGTCGGCGAGGCTCTGCAGCCAGCCGCGCGGGCCGTGCCGGTTCGGCCCGACCCGCTGCTGCATCTTCGCGACGACCTTGCGCTCGAAGACGATCGCGAACAGCGTCATCACCAGCAGGAACGCGAAGACCGCGACGGCCTTGATCAGGATGAGCCAGAACGGGTCGTCGGTGAGGACGGACGTGTCCGGGTCGCCCATGTTCGCGGCGATCAGGAGCGTCGAGGTCCCGGTCATGCCCGGCCTCCGGTGGTGTCGTTCCGGCCGAGCGGGGTCACGGTCACAGCGGTGTCCCTGGCCTCGGCGAGCTGCGAGCCCAGCGCGGTACCGCGCGTCTCGTCGACCGGGAAGGTGTCGACGCCGCCGCCGGGCGCGGTCTCGGTCGGCAGCAGACCGCCGGCGCTGAGCCGCACCCGGACCCCCGCGTGCTCCGCCAGCGAACGGCGCACGTGCGAGCCGGGCGAGTGCGTCGGGACCCAGACCACCCGGAAGGGCATCTCGCTGATCTCCAGCGGCAGGGTGACGGAGCCGCGGGCGGTGCTGACGGTGACCGGCTGGCCTTCGACCGCGCCGATCTCGGCCGCGGTGGCCGCCGAGAGCAGCACCTGCGGCGGGCGGGCGGTGCCGGCGAGGTAGGGCTCGCCGGCCTGCAGCGCGCCGTCGTCGATGTTGAGGTGCCAGGTGGCGAGCAGAGCCTCGCCCGGCCCGGCGGCCACCGGTGCGGACGGGACGTCCGTCGGTGCCGGGCCACGGCCGGTCTCGTCGCCGGCCCGGCCGAGCTCGCTCAGCTCGCGCGCGGCCGCCCCGGCGTCCGGAACGCGCAGGTCGATGCCCATCTCGGCGGCGAGCAGGTGCAGCACCCGCAGGTCGGGCAACGCGGGAGTGTCGAGGGCCCGCTGGAAGGGACGCAGCCGGCCCTCCCAGTTCACGAACGTGCCCGCCTTCTCCGCGACCGGGGCCACGGGGAAGACCACGTCGGCGACCTCGGCGATCGACGAGCGGCGGATCTCCAGCGAGATGCAGAACGGCACCCCCGCCAGGGTCTCCAGGGCGGCGGCCGGGTTCGGCAGGTCCTCGGCGTCGACGCCCGCGACCACGACCGCGTCGAGCTGGCCCGCGTCGGCGGCGGCCAGGATGCCGGCGGTGTCGCGGCCGGGCGCGCCGAGCAGGTTGGCGCCCCAGAAGGACTCCACCTCGGCGCGGGCTCCGACGTCCGCCACCGGGCGTCCGCCGGGGAGCAGTGACGGCAGCAGGCCGGCGGACACCGCACCGCGCTCGCCGGCGCGGCGCGGTACCCAGGCCAGCGCGGCACCGGTCGTCTCGGCCAGCCGCAGGGCGGCCGAGAGGGCCCCGGGCGACTCGGCTGCCCGCGAACCGACCAGGATCACCGCGCCGGGTGCGCGCAGCGCCTCGGTCGTGGCGGCGCCGGTCGTCCCGGCGGCCAGCTCGTCGAGCGCGGCGGCCTCGCCACCGGGCACGATCGGGATCAGGGTGCCGGCCAGCTTCCGCAGGCCACGGGTGACCAGCGGCGCGAGCGCGTGCACGGCGGTGCCGCGCTTGTCGGCCGCCTTCCGCAGCCGCAGGAAGACGATGCCGGACTCCTCCTCGGGCTCGAAGGCCACGAGCAGGACGGCGGGGGCGGCCTCCAGGTCGGCGTAGGTGACGCCGATGCCGGTGCCGGCGACCTCGCTGCCGAGGAACGCCTCCTCCTCGGCGGAGTGCGGGCGGGCCCGGAAGTCCACATCGTTGGTACGCAGGGCCACCCGGGCAAACTTGGCGTAGGCGTAGGCGTCCTCGCGGGTGAGCCGGCCTCCGGCCAGCACGCCGACGCCGCGGCGGTCCCGGCACTCGGCGAGACCGCGGGCGGCGTACTCCAGCGCCTCCGACCAGCTCGCCTCGACCAGCTCACCGGTGTTGTCGTCGCGGATCAGCGGAGTGGTGAGACGGTCGGCCTGCCGGGCGTAGGTGAACGCGAAGCGGCCCTTGTCGCAGTTCCACTCCTCGTTGACCGCCGGGTCCTCGGCGGCGAGGCGACGGGTCACCTTGCCGCGGCGGTGGTCGGTGCGCAGCGAGCAGCCGGCGGCGCAGTGCTCACAGGACGTCGGCGTCGACACCAGGTCGAACGGCCGGGCCCGGAACCGGTAGGCGGCGCTGGTGAGCGCGCCGACCGGGCAGATCTGCACCGTGTTGCCGGAGAAGTAGGACGAGAACGGCTGCCCGTCGCTGACCGCGACCTGCTCGGCGGCACCGCGCTCGAACAGCTCGATGAACGGGTCGCCGGCGATCTGCGCGGAGAACCGGGTGCACCGCGCGCAGAGCACGCAGCGCTCGCGGTCCAGCAGGATCTGGGTGGAGATGGCCAGCGGCTTGGGGTAGGCCCGCTTGGTCTCCTTGAACCGGGAGGTGGCGGCGCCGTTCGCCATCGACTGGTTCTGCAGCGGGCACTCGCCGCCCTTGTCGCAGATCGGGCAGTCGAGGGGGTGGTTGAGCAGCAGGAACTCCAGCGTCCCGGCCTGTGCCTTCTTGGCCACCGGCGAGGAGATCTGGGTCTTGACCACCATGTCCGCGGCGACCGTCGTGGTACAGGAGGCGACCGGCTTGCGCTGGCCCTCCACCTCCACGATGCACTGCCGGCAGGCCCCGACCGGGTCCAGCAGCGGGTGGTCGCAGAAGCGCGGGATCTCGATGCCCAGCTGCTCCGCGGCCCGGATGATCAGGGTGCCCTTCGGCACGCTCACCGGCAGGCCGTCGATGGTGAGCGTGACGTGGTCGGGGGCGGCCGGCACGGCCGGCTTCTCTGGGGCGACGGTCATGTCAGTGCGCTCCCGCGTAGGTGCCCGGCGTGCCCGCGGCCGCGCCACCCGCGGCCGCGCCGTTCGCCGAGCCGGCTACCGACGTGGTGGAGCCCGACGGGTTCGCCGGGGTGATCGGGAGGAACTCGTTCCGGAAGAACTTGATCCCGGAGACGATCGGCGAGGTGGCGCCGTCCGCGAGCGCGCAGAAGGCGCGTCCGAAGATGTTGTCGCAGGCGTCGACGAGAGTGTCGACGTCGTCCGGGTCGCCCTGGCCGCGCTCCATCCGGGACAGGATCTGCACCATCCAGGTGGTGCCCTCCCGGCAGGGGGTGCACTTGCCGCACGACTCGTGTGCGTAGAACTGGGTGAGCCGGCGGACCACCGGGAGCATGTCGACGGTCTCGTCCATGATCATGAGTGCGGCGGTGCCGAGCAGCGAGCCGGCCTCCTGCACGCCCTCGAAGTCCAGGGGAGCGTCCAGGTGGTCGGCGGTGAGCAGCGGGGTGGAGGAGCCGCCCGGTGTCCACGCCTTCAGCTTGCGACCGCCGAGCACGCCACCGGCGAGGTCCAGCAGCTCGCGCAGGGTGGTGCCCATCGGGGCCTCGTACTGCCCGGGGCGTGTCACGTGCCCGGAGAGGCTGTAGATCTTCGGGCCCGGCGAGCGCTCCCGGCCCATCGAGCGGAACCAGTCGACGCCGTAGTTGACGATGAAGGGAACCGTGGCGATCGTCTCGACGTTGTTCACGACCGTGGGAGATGCGTACAGACCGTGCGTCGCCGGGAACGGCGGGCGCAGCCGCGGCTGGCCTCGCCGGCCCTCCAGCGAGTCGAGCAGGGCCGTCTCCTCGCCGCAGATGTAGGCACCGGCCCCCGAGTGGATCACGAGGTCGAGGTCGAAGCCGCTACCGAGGATGTCCCGCCCCAGGTAGCCGGCCTGGTAGGCCTCGGCTACGGCGGCGCGCAGCCGCCGCGCGGCGTGGATCAGCTCACCGCGCAGGTAGACGAAGGCCCGGCTGGCCCGCACCGCATAGGCGGCGATGACGATGCCCTCGATGAGCGAGTGCGGGTCCGCCTTCATCAGCGGGGCGTCCTTGCACGTGCCCGGCTCGCCCTCGTCGGCGTTGATGACGAGGTAGTGCGGCTTGCCGTCGCCCTGCGGGATGAAGCCCCACTTCATGCCGGTGGGGAAGCCGGCTCCGCCACGGCCGCGCAGGCCGGAGTCCTTGATCAGTTTGATGAGGTCGTCGGGCCCCTGGGCGAGTGCCCGGCGCAGGCCCTGGTAACCGTCGAGGCGCTCGTAGGTCGCCAGCGTCCACGACTCGGGCGCGCTCCAGCGCCGGGTGAGGACCGGGGTGACAGGCATGGTCAGTTCACCTTCGTCTGCGTGGCGCCGGTCGCCGAGGCGGGCGGCGGTGCCTGGTCCGCCGCGCCGGTCGCGCCCGCGGGGGCGGACGGCGGCGCGGTCGACGGGAGCGGCGTCAGCGGCGGGGCGCCGGCGACACCGTCCTCCGGCTTCCAGCCGCCGGCCTCCGCGATCAGCACGCCGGCGAGCGACGGGTCGCCCACCCCCGGGCCCGCGACACCCTCCGGCCGCGGGTCGGCGAACCCGGCGAGCTGGAAGGAGGTCTCACCAAACGTACACAGCGGACCACCACGGGTGGGGGCCGGGCGCTCGCCACGCCGGAGGGCGTCGACGATCTCCTCGGCGGAGTCCGGGGTCACCTGGTCGTAGAACTCGTAGTTCACGGTCATGACCGGGGCGTAGTCGCAGGCCGCGAGGCACTCGGCGTGCTCCAGCGTGATCGTGCCGTCCTCGGTGGTCTGGTCGTGCCCGACCCCGAGCGTGCCTGACAGCCGCTGGTAGACGTCCTCACCGCCGCGCAGCAGACACGACAGGTTCGTGCACACCGAGACCAGCCAGTCGCCGACCGGACGGCGCTTGTACATCGTGTAGAAGGTCGCGACCGCGCTGACCTCGGCGTGGGTGATGCCGAGCTGCTCGGCGCAGAAGTCGACGCCCTCCGCGGTGACGGCCCCCTCCGCCGACTGCACCAGGTGCAGCATCGGCAGCAGCGCGGACCGGGAGCGCCCCGCCGGATAGCGGGCGATGATCTCGGCCGCGGAGGCCCGGGTCTGTTCGGTCAGTGCCATCAGCGGTCAACTCCCCCGAGCACCGGGTCCACGGAGGCCACTCCGACGATCACGTCCGCCACCTGCCCGCCCTCCGTCAGTGCGGGCACGGCCTGCAGGTTGACGAAGCTTGGGTCGCGCACGTGGACGCGGAACGGCCGGCTGCCGCCATCGCTGACGACGTGGTAGCCGAGCTCGCCGCGGGGCGACTCGACCTGCGTGTAGACCTGGCCGGCCGGCACCCGGAAGCCCTCGGTGACCAGCTTGAAGTGGTGGATCAGGGCCTCCATCGAGGTACCCATGATCTTGCGGATGTGGTCGAGCGAGTTACCCATGCCGTCCGACCCGATCGACAGCTGCGACGGCCAGGCGATCTTCTTGTCGGCGACCATGACCGGGCCGGGACGCAGCCGGTCCAGGCACTGCTCGACGATCTTGAGGGACTCGCTCATCTCCTCCAGCCGCACCAGGTACCGGGCGTAGGAGTCGCCCTCCAGCGCGGTGGGGACGTCGAACTCGTAGGTCTCGTAGCCGCAGTACGGCATGGTCTTGCGCAGGTCCCAGGGCAGGCCGGCGGCGCGCAGCACCGGGCCGGTCGTCCCGAGGGCGATGCAGGCGGCGGCGTCGAGGAAGTTGACGTCGACCATCCGCGCCTTCCAGATCGGCTGGCCGGTCAGCAGCGCGTGGTACTCACGGATCCGCTTCGGCATGTCGACGAGGAACTCACGGATCCGCGGCACCGCCTCGTCCGGGATGTCCTGCGCCAGGCCGCCGGGGCGGATGTAGGCGTGGTTCATCCGCAGGCCGGTGATCAGCTCGAGCAGGTCGAGGATCTTCTCCCGCTCACGGAAGCCGAAGATCATGCCGGTGGTCGCGCCGAGCTCCATGCCGCCGGTGGCCAGCCACACCAGGTGCGAGGCGATCCGCTGCAGCTCCATGACCAGCACCCGGATGACGGTCGCCCGCTCAGGCACCTCGTCGGTGATGCCGAGCAGCTTCTCCACCGACAGGCAGTAGGCCGCCTCGTTGTACAGGGGGGAGAGGTAGTCCGCCCGGGTGAGGAAGGTGACCGCCTGCGTCCAGGTGCGGTACTCGCAGCTCTTCTCGATGCCGGTGTGCAGGTAGCCGATGACCAGGCGGGTCTCGGTGACCGTCTCGCCCTCGATCTCCAGCACCAGCCGGAGCACTCCGTGCGTGGACGGGTGCTGCGGGCCCATGTTGACGACGATGCGCTCGCCGTCGTCCTCACCGGAACCGAGGACCTGCTCCCAGTCTCCCCCGGTGACGGTGTAGACCCGGCCGGCGGACGACTCGGTGAAGCCGGCCTCGTAGGGCTGGGCACCGGTGACGGTCTCGGCCGGATCGCCGGCCGCCGTGCCACCCGCGGCGTCGACAGGGGTCTCGGTGTGCGTGCTCATAGCGAACCTCGGAGGTCTGCTCGGATGTACGCGGCGGCACTGTTGTACGCGGCGGTACCGACAGTCCCGGCGGTCTGGCGCTCCCCGACAGCCCGGCGACGGGCCGTCACGAGTAGCTCCGGCGCGTGTCGGGGGGCGGGATCTGCGCGCCCTTGTACTCGACGGCGATGCCGCCCAGCGGATAGTCCTTGCGCTGCGGATGCCCGACCCAGTCGTCCGGCATCATGATCCGCGCGAGGCCGGGGTGGCCGTCGTAGACGATGCCGAACAGGTCGTAGGTCTCCCGCTCGTGCCAGTCGGCGGTCGGCCAGACCGGCGTCAGGCTCGGCAGGTGCGGGTCGGCGTCCGGCACCGAGACCTCGACGCGCAGGCGGCGGCGGTGGGTCATCGACGTCAGGTGGATGACCGTGTGCAGGCGCCGGCCCGTCAGATCGTCGGGGTAGTCGACCCCGGACGAGGAGGAGAGCAGCTCGAACCGCAGGCCCGGGTCGTCGCGCAGCTTCCAGGCGACCTCGAGCAGCCGCTCGCGGCGGACGTGGATCGTCAGCTCGCCGTAGGCGAACACGACCCGCTCGACGGCGTCACCCAGCTCCGGGAAGACCCGCTCCAGGGTGTCGTACACCGAGTCCGCCGCGTCGTCCCCGAACGGCCGGGAGCTCGACTCAAGGGTCGCCACCGGCGGCACCAGCCCGCCGAAACCGGAGGTGTCTCCGCTGCCGCGGGCACCGAACGCGTCCCGGCGGCGGCCGCCCGGGCCGCCCGGGACTCCGGCATTGCCAGGTACCAGGTCAGTCATCGGTCAGGGTCTCCGTGCTCGGTCCGGGTCCGCCGGACCGGGACTCGTCGGTCGGCTTGGCGTCGACCGGCACCCTCTTGCCGCGCCCGAACACCGACGGCGGGGCGATGGCAGCCGGGCGGCGGGTGTCCAGCGACGGCTCGACGGCACCGCGACCGGCCGGGGCCGGCGCCCCCTCCGGGAGGCTGAAGCGCTTGCGGTCGTTGACCGACAGGGTGCGGGTGTCGACCGCCCCGGCCGGCAGGCCGGACCACGCCGTGGCCACCTCGATGGGCTTCGCGTACGGCGCGGCGCCGACCTCGGTGTGCTCGGTCTTGCCCGACACCGGACCGGCGAGGATCTTCTCGTGCAGCTTGATGATCGCGTCCATCAGCATCTCCGGACGCGGCGGGCAGCCGGGCAGGTACATGTCGACCGGGACGATGTGGTCGACGCCCTGCACGATGGCGTAGTTGTTGAACATGCCGCCGCTGCTCGCGCAGACGCCCATCGACAGCACCCACTTGGGCTCGGGCATCTGGTCGTAGATCTGGCGCAGCACCGGGGCCATCTTCTGGCTCACCCGACCCGCGACGATCATGAGGTCGGCCTGGCGCGGGCTGGCGCGGAAGACCTCCATCCCGAAGCGGGAGAGGTCGTAGCGGCCGGCGCCGGTGGACATCATCTCGATGGCGCAGCAGGCCAGGCCGAACGTGGCCGGCCACAGCGAGGAGCGCCGCGACCAGTTGGCCAGCTTCTCGACGGTGGTCAGCAGAACTCCACCGGGCAGCTTCTCTTCTAGTCCCATTCCAGACCCCCCCGGCGCCATATGTAGGCGTAGGCGACGAAGATCGTCGCCATGAACGACACCATCGCGCCGAGACCGAAGACCGCGAGACTGTCGAACGCGACGGCCCACGGGAACAGGAAGATGATCTCGATGTCGAAGACGATGAAGAGCATCGCGGTGTTGTAGTACTTCACCGGGAACCGGTGCGGCCCGGCCGGCACCGGCTCAGGTTCGATACCGCACTCGTAGATGTCGACCTTGGCACGGTTGAACCGTTTCGGGCCGACCAGCGCGCTCACCGCCACGGAACCAACCGCGAACAGCATCGCGATCGCGAGCAGAACGAGGATCGGCACATAACTGTCAAGCATGCCGAACTCCTCTCCTTCGAATGTTTGGTGCGGACGTCTTGGTGGCGGTTCGCCGGGGGCGGCCGTTACCGCCCGCCCGGGCCAACCGGTGTACTTCCCGCCCCGGCCCCGGACGGGGCAGAGCGCGCATGCAGCCTACGCGACCGCTGTTTTCCCGATCGCACCGGGATTGTTCACTCCTGCCCGTCACCAGGCGGCTGCCTGTTGGCCGGCCGAAGGACGTCGAAACGTTCTTTCGCTGCCGGCACGGGCGACCGGACGAATATCCGCGCCGCGCGGGCGGTGCGCCGATGTCCCGATCGTTCGCCGCCGGACGGTGCTTCGTCCACCCCGGAGTCCCGGGTCGCGGGGCCGCGCCGGGCCCGCGGGGCCTGCGGTCAGGTGGTGGGCGCCAGCCGGGTCAACGCGTTGATCAGCCGGTCCGAGGCATCACCTCCCCGCGGGTCGGTCAGGTTCGCCATGATCTTCAGGACGAAACGCATCAACATGGGCCGGGGCAACCCGTACCGCGTACCCAGACCCATCACGGTCGGATTCCCGATCAGCTGTACGAACAGGCGACCCAGGGTGTAATACCCGCCGTATGTCTCCCGGATGATCTCCGGATAACGCTCCAGCGCACGCTCCCGCGCCGACCCGGACCCGCGGGCGAGCGCGAGCACGATCGTCTCGGCCGCAATCCGGCCCGATTCCATCGCATACGCGATGCCCTCACCATTGAACGGGTTCACCATCCCGCCGGCATCGCCGACGAGGAGAACCCCGTCCTGGTAGTGCGGGGTGCGGTTGAACGCCATCGGCAGCGCGCTCCCCCGGACCGGGCCGAGCGCGTTCTCCTCGGTGTATCCCCACTCCGGCGGCAGCGCCGCCAGCCACCGGTGCAGAAGATCCCGGTAGTCGGTGTTCTGGAAGGCACTGGTGGTGTTCAGCATCCCGAGGCCGACATTACTCGTGCCGTCGCCCATACCGAAGATCCAGCCGTACCCGGGCAGCAGCCGGCTCTGCCGGGGCGGACCCTCCCACAGCTCCAGATGCGACTCCAGGAAGTCGTCGCCCGAGCGCGGGCTGCGGTAGTAGCGCCGCACCGCGACGCCGAGCGGGCGGTCCTCCCGCCGACGGATCCCCAGCGCCAGCGCGATCCGTGCGCTGTTCCCGTCCGCCGCGACGACAACCGGGGCGCGGAAGTCGACCGGCGCCCGGTCGACCCCGGCCCGTGCGGTCACGCCGACAACCCGCCCGGTGCGGTCGTCACGCAGCGGCCCGGTCACCGTGGTGCCCTCGCGCAGCCGCGCACCGGCCTTGACCGCGTGCCGGGCGAGCATCTCGTCGAAGTCGGCGCGTGGACGGACCAGCCCGTAGTCCGGCCAGCTCGCCAGCTCCGGCCAGGGCAGCTCGAGCCGCAGGCCGCCACCGATGATGCGCAGCCCCCTGTTGCGCAGCCAGCCGGCCTCCGCCGAGGTGTCGATACCCATCTCGACCAGGCTTCGCACGGCCCGGGGGGTCAGCCCGTCGCCGCAGACCTTCTCGCGCGGGAAGGCGCTCTTCTCCAGCAGCAGGACGTCCAGGCCGGTCCGCGCCAGGTGGTAGGCGGTCACCGAGCCGCCGGGCCCGGCGCCCACCACGATGACGTCGGCATCGGGACGGTCGTCCGTGCGGGCGCCGTCTCGTTCCGTCATCCCTGTGGTCACGCGCTGCTCCGGATTCCCCACGCTGTCGGCCGGTCGCCGGCCCCATTCCAGACCCCTGCTTGCGCGCTCGTGAAATTCTTCACGAGCGCCACGCCGAAGTGTAGGCCTTGGCCGGGCCGGAGGCACCAACCAGGACCTCCAGAACCGAAGACGAGTCAACCCAGCCCGTGGAGGAGCAACGCAGCGCTACGCCACGGCAACCCATGGCACCGCCGTGGTGGCCCAGACGGGCCATGGTGACCCGGACGGGCGATACCGCCCGTCCGGGCGCCGGCACCGGTCCGGGCGCCGGCACCGGTCCGGGCGCCCCAAGAGGTGACATGGCCGCCCGCGCCGGGTACATCCTGACCGGGTACGAGGCGGGCCGACCGGCGGGTGGCGGGCGCGCCGCAGCTGACGCCCCCCAGCTGACCTGGAGCCGGCCGATCGTCTCCGACCCGGATCGACCCCGGCCCCCCGACCTCGGAGATCGACGGCCATGAGCTCAGACACTGTCACGACATCAGAGACCGTGGTCCTCACCACGGCGGACGGCCCGACACCCGCCGTCATCGCCGAACCGCCCCGGACCGCCCGCGGCGGCGTGCTGGTGGTCCACGAGGCGTTCGGCCTCACCGACCACATCACCGACGTCTGCCGCCGCTTCGCGGATCTCGGCTGGCGGGCCGTCGCGCCCGACCTCTACCACCGGGTCGGCTCGCCCGTGTTCGACTACGGCGACGCCCCGGCCGCCCTCGCCGTACGCGGCCGGCTCGCCGGCGACGACATCCTCGATGACCTGGACTCCGGGCTGATGGTGCTCGCCGAGTCAGGAACGGCGGTCGACCGCTGCGCGGTCGTCGGCTTCTGCATGGGCGGCAGCATCGCCTTCCACGCCGCCGTCCGGCGGCCGCTGGGTGCCGCGGTCACGTTCTACGGCGGCGGCATCGAGGACGGCCGGTTCGGTGAGCCCTCCCAGCTGGACGTCGCAGCCCGCCTGCAGAGTCCGTGGCTGGGCCTGTACGGCGACCTCGACCCGGCGGCACCGGTCGAGCAGGTGGAGCACCTGCGGGCCGCCGCCGCCCGCGCCGGCGTCGACACCGAGATCGTGCGCTACCCCGGGGCCGGCCACGCGTTCCACAACGACGCGCGCCCCGACTCGTACGACCCACAGGCGGCCGGCGACGCCTGGGCCCGCACCGTCGCCTGGCTCGAGTCGCACGTCCCCGCCACGTAGGAACGTGCCTGTCCCTCCTACGCGGCGTTCCTGCTGCGCGGCGTCACTCCTGCGTGGCTCCTGCTGCGTGGGGTACCTGCTCCGAGGGGCGCACGGCCCGGTGCACCGCCACGATGCCGCCACTGAGGTTGCGCCAGTTCACTCGCGTCCAGCCGGCCCCGCGGACGAGGTCGGCCAGTTCCGCCTGCCCCGGCCAGGCGCGGATGGATTCCGCCAGGTACACGTACGAGTCGGGGCTGCTGCTGACCCCGCGGGCCACAGCCGGCAGCGCACGCATCAGGTACTCCAGGTAGACCGTGCGGACCGGCCCCCACACCGGCCGGCTGAACTCACAGATCGCGAGCACGCCGCCCGGCCGGGTCACCCGCAGCAGCTCGCCGAGGCAGACATCCACGGCGGCGACGTTGCGGAGGCCGAACGAGATCGTCACCCGGTCGAACGAGGCGTCGGCGAAGGGCAGCCGCAGGCCGTCTCCGGCGGTCAGCAGCACCCGTCCCGGCCGCGGGGCGCCGGTACCGCCGCGGGGCGTGCGGGCGCCGGCGGTACCGGCGGTCTCGGCGAGTCGGTGGCGGCCGACCTCCAGCATCCCGAGCGAGAAGTCGCAGGCCACGACGTCAGCGCCACTGGCGGCGAACGCGCGCGAGGACGTCGCCGTGCCGGCAGCAACGTCGAGGACACGCAGGCCCGGCGCCAGGTCGAGCGCCCGCGCGGTCGCGGTCCGCCAGGTGCGGTCCAGGCCGGCGGAAAGGATCGCGTTCGTCACGTCGTAGCGTCGCGCGACCTGATCGAACATCGCTGCGACCTGCTCGGGCTTCTTGTCGAGACCCGCTCGGCTCACCAGATCATCCTTCTGCACTCGTACCGATGGCGGATGCCGTCGCCGTCGCCGTCGCGGTTGCTGCCGCGGTTGCTGTCGCGGTTGCGGTTGCGGCCGCCGTTGCGGTCGCGGCCTCGGCGAAGGCGTTGGCCTGGGCGGCGTCCCAGTCGGTACCGGCACCAACCGCCGCCAGCCGGGCCCTCGTGCCGTCGTCGCACAACGCGCCGTCGACACCGGCGGCGAACAGGTCCCGCAGCGGTGCGCCCAGGCCGGCCGCGATCGCGTACTCCCGCGCCAGGTCGGTGCCGAACATCGCCGGGTCGTCCGTCCCGAGTGAGCAGCGCAGGCCGGCCGTGAGCATTGCCGTCAACGGGTGCGCGGCCAGCTCCCGGATCACTCCGGTCCGCAGGTTGGACACCGGGCAGACGTCCAGCACGATGTTCCGCTCGACCAGCTCGGCGACCAGTTCCGGGTCCTCCAGCGCGCGGATGCCGTGCCGGATCCGCCGGGCGCCGAGCGCGTCCAGCGCTCCACGCACCGACTCCGGCCCTGCCGTCTCCCCCGCATGGGGCACGGCGGCCAGGCCGGCGTCCGCCGCGGCGGCGAAGACCGGCGCGTACGGCTCCGGCGGGTGACCCACCTCGGGGCCACCCAGCCCGATCCCGACGACCCCGCGGTCAGTGAAGTGCGACGACCAGCCCACGACGTCCATCGCGACCTCCGGGGGGAGCACCCGGTCGATGTCCGGGGTGAGCCGCACCTCGACGCCGAAGCGCTCCCGGGCCTCCACGGCGCCCTCGGTGTAACCGGTGAAGATCTCCTGCCAGGGGACGCCGCGGTGCACCCGGTACCAGGGCGAGAAGATCCCCTCCAGATAGACGGCTCCGTCAGCGGCAGCGCGGCCCGCGTAGTCGACGACGACCTCGCGGAAGTCCTCCGCGGTGCGCATCACGTGGGTGGTGAGCACCCAGACCTTGATGAAGTGGTCAAAGTCCCGGAACCGGTACAGATCGCGGAGGCCCTCCACGGTGCGGGCGGGCAGCGCCTCGTCGTTGCGGCGGGCCATGTCGAGCAGGATCTCGGGCCGCACCGTCCCTTCGAGATGAACGTGCAGCTCGATCTTCGGACCGGTCGGCGACGCGGGTACCGGCGTGGGCTCGCGGCTCAGGTCGTCACCAGCGGCAGAGCTGTCGAGGAGAAGTGGGAGGCCACGCGCTCGTCGACCGGGTCCTGCGCCGGATCGCGGTGCACCACCAGGTGCCGGTACAGGGTGTCGCGCTGGGCGGGGATCCGGCCGGCCGCGCGGATCAGGTGGATCAGCTCGGTGCGGTTCGTCCGGTGCCGGGCCCCGGCGGAGGAGACGACGTTCTCCTCGAGCATGACCGAGCCGAGGTCGTCCGCGCCCATGTGCAGGGTGAGCTGGCCTACCTCCTTGCCGGTCGTCAGCCACGAGCCCTGCAGGTGCGCGACATTGTCGAAGAACAGCCGCGCGACAGCGACCAGCCGCAGGTACTCCAGCGTGGTCGCCTGCGTCCGGCCACCGAGGTGGTTGTTCTCCGGCTGGTACGTCCACGGGATGAACGACCGGAAGCCCCCCGTACGGTCCTGGACGTCCCGGATCATGCGCATGTGCTCGATGCGCTCGGCGTTCGTCTCCCCGGTGCCCATCATGAACGTCGCCGTCGACTCCAGGCCGAGGCCGTGGGCGGTCTCCATCACCGACAGCCAGACGTGGCCGGGCTCCTTGAGCGGGGCGATGGCGTGACGCGGCCGCTCGGTGAGGATCTCGGCACCGGCGCCGGCGAAGCTGTCGAGCCCGGCGTCGCGCAGGCGGGTGATGACCTCGGCATGGCCCAGGCCCGACGTCCGCCCGATGTGCACGACCTCACTGGCACCGAGCGAGTGCAGCGTGAGCTGGGGGTACGCCGCCTTGATGGCCGCGAAGGTGCCCTCGTACCACTCGATCCCGAACTCGGGGTGGTGGCCGCCCTGCAGCATGATCTGCGTCGCGCCCAGTTCCACGGCCTCGCCGCACTTGGCCACGATGTCGTCGACGTCACGCACCCAGCCCTCGGGGTGCTTGGGCGACCGGTAGAAGGCACAGAAACGGCACGCCGTCACACAGACGTTCGTGTAGTTGATGTTCCGATCGATGATGTAGGTGGCGATACCGTCCGGATATCTGCGGCGGCGCACCAGGTCCGCCGCCCGGCCGAGGGCATGCAGAGGCGCGGAGGTGTAGAGCAGGAGGGCCTCTTCCGGCGAGATCCGCCCACCCTCGGCCGCACGGTCCAGCAGCGTGCGCATCTCGGCATCGGCCACCCGGGCCGAACCGGCCGGGGGCTCGCCGTCCGCATCAAGAAGGCTCACCCGTCAGATCGTACGACCTGCGCCCCCGGCCCCCGGCCCGTACGCGTCACGGCGACCGGGACGAGGGCACCGCGGGACAACGGCGAGGGGAGCCTCAGAAGGGGCCGTAGTCCGACCGCTCGCGCTCGGCGGCGCTGCGGCTGTCCCCGCCGACGGAGTCGGATGTCGGGGAGCCGGGTGCCCCGCCGACCCCGGACGTGCTCGAGGTACTCGACGTCGTGGGGGCGTGCGGGGTGCCGCCGCCGCCGGGCCCACGGCCGCGGCTGGTGAACTTGCTGGACAGCTGCCGGAACTTCTCCCGGTTCTCCGGCTTGTTCGCGGCCATCTTCGCCTTGTCGACCATCTCGCGGGCCTTCGGGCTGTGCAGCAGCTCCTGAACCTTGCTGGTGAAGTTCGCCATAACCCTGGTGTACCTGGGTCGGGGCTCGTTCATGCCGACGATCATGGCCCGGTCCACGGGGGCGCGCGGCGGGGCAGGCGGGCGCGGCCCTTCCGGTCAGCTGTTCGGGCTGCCCAGCAGGTCGTTGAGGTCCTCCGGCAGGCCTTCGATCCGCCCGGGCAGGCTCGAATCCCCACTGGCGGGATCCTGGGCGCCGTTCTGGTCCGCGCCCTGGCCACCCAGGTCCGGGACCTGCTCGCGCAGGTCGTCAGCGCCACCGCGCAGCCGGTCGACCTGCTTGTCGACCGAATCCTGCACCGAGGTGACGATCCGGTTCCAGATCTGCTGGCGCTGCTCGTCGACCATCGTCGCGATCTGGTCGGCGGCGGAGAGCAGGAACAGCACGAGCAGGACGAAGATGATCGTCCGCTTGAACGGGATCCGCAACCGCCAGCGGCGCCGGGGCCGGGGTTGGCGCTCGGGGCGATAGGGCGCCGGCGCGGGCGGCGCGGGCGGAGCCGGCGGAGGTGCCGCGGGACGGCGCTCGCCGCCCCGTGGGCGCTGGCGCGGGTCGCCGTAGTACGGCGCGGCTGGCGCGGGTGGTGGGGCCGGCCGGGCAGCGGGGCGCTGCGGGGCCGGAGCGGGCGCGGCGGGCACCGGCCGCGGCGGAGCGCCGCCGTATCCCCAGGGATCCGGGCCGGCGCGCACCGGCTCCGGCTCGTCGCCGTACTGGACGAATCCGCCCTTGCGGCGCCGTCGCGCGGGCTGCGGGCCACCCGGGCCCTGCGGCCCCACGGGCCCCGGTGGCCGCGGCGGAGAGGGTGCCTGCCGGGCGCCCGGGGGGGCATCCCACCAGTGGTTGCCGGCATCGGCCGGGCCCGCGACCCGGGTCGGCGCGGGCCGCCCGGCCGGGCCTGCACCACCTGCACCGCCTGCACCACCGGGCGGCCTGTCGAGCCGGGTGCGGGGCAGGCCCGCCTCGGCTCCGGCGTGCGCACCCGCACCGGCGGAACCGCCCGCCGCGGCACCCGCCGCCCCGGCACCGGCAGCAGCCCCCAGGCCGAACCCGGCCGCCGCGGCGGCGGCGGACCGGCCGCGCGGCCACGTCGTGTCCAGCACCTCGCTGGCGACGGCGCGGGTGCTGCCGCCGCCCTCCCGGCCGCGGTCGCCGAGCAGGCGCAGCAGCAGCTGCTCGGCGGACGGCCGGCGCCGCGGATCCCGTTGCAGCGCGGCGACGACGATGTCGAGCAGCGGTGCCGGGACCTGCCGCAGATCGGGCTCGTGCAGGAGCATCCGCTCCGACATCTCGAGGTAGGTGCCATCGCCGTACGGGTGCTCCCCCGCCGCGGCGAAGGCCACGAGCAGGCCCCAGGCGTAGATGTCGGTCGCCGGGCCCACCGGCGCGGTGCCCTCCATCTGTTCCGGCGCCATCCAGCCGACGGAGCCCAGAACCAGGCCTGACTGGGTGCGCCCGCCCACGGCGTCCAGCGCCCGGGCGATCCCGAAGTCGATCACGCGCGGGCCGGAGTACGACAGCAGGACGTTGCTCGGCTTGAGGTCACGGTGCACGATCCCGGCGCCGTGGATCGCGGTCAGCGCCGAGGCGACCCCGACCGCCACCCCCTGCAGGGTGGACAGCGGCAGCGGGCCCGACTCCGCGACGACCTCGTCGAGCCGGGCGCCGTCGATGAACTCGGTGACCAGGTAGGGGCGCCGTGCGTGCGGGTCGGCGTCCAGGACCTGGGCGGTGCAGAACGGCGCCACCCGGCGCGCGGCGGCGACCTCGTCGGCGAACCGGTCGCGGAACTCGGGGTCGATCGCGAGATCCGACCGGATCACCTTGATCGCGACCTGCCGGCCCTGGGAGTCGAGGGCGAGGTACACCCGGCCCATGCCGCCCGCGCCCAGCCGGCCGATGACCTCGTAGCGCCCGATCGACGTCGGATCGTCCGGGTGCAGAGGTTCCCCGTGCGTCCGGCGTGCCGATCGGTCCGCCACGTCTCGCCCGCTCTCCCGCCTGTCCCAGCGGCCGCCGGGACACCCCACCTGCGTGCCCGCGAGCCCGCGGGCACCTCCATCATCACGCTTCGGCGGCGGCCGCGACAGACCAGACGACCTGATCGACAACAGCGGCGCCGAATGTGACGCTAACGCGCCCGGGGTCCGGGGGCCGCGTCGTGTCCGCCTTCCGACGGCCTGCGGGAGGGTCCGCCGTCGGGGCGGGCGGGCTGCCGACGATCAGCCGAGGGCACTGCCGGCGGTCAGCCAGGGTGGAGGAGGGGAACTCACCTGCGACCGCCGACGGGTCAGGGCCGGCGGTTGCAGGTACCGGCACAGCACACCATCGCGACGGATCGAATGTCGAACGCCTGTTCACACCATCGGGGGGTCATGCCGGCTGCGGGCGCCCCCGGGGCGGCAGGACCACCCGAGCGTGCCGCCCGTGCGTGCCGGCTCCCCCGGCGGTTCGTGTATGGGGCCCGGTGCCGCGGTGGCAGTGCCGCGGTGGCAGTGCCGCGGTGAAGGTGCTGCCGGGGCCGTGCTGCCGGGACGCGGGGGCGCTGCCGGCGGGAAGGTGCGGGCGGCGGCAGACTGGACGCATGCGCGGTCTGCTGGTGATCGGACACGGCTCCCGTCGGGATGAGGCGAATGCCATGGTGGTCGAGCTCTCCCGCGCGCTCGCACCCTGCGCGGACCGGCCGGAATGGGACGCGGTGGAGCCGGCCTTCCTCGACCTCGCCCACCCGGACATCGCCCAGGGTTATGCCGCGCTGGTCGACGCCGGCTGCTCGGAGATCATCGCGCACCCCTTCTTCCTGTTCGAGGGAAACCACACCGCCCGTGACATTCCCGACGCGCTGGCGGCGGCGCAGTCCGCGCACCCCGGTACGCGGTGGACGATCACTCTGCCGCTCGGCCTGCACCCGGGAGTCGTCCACGCGGTCCGGGCCCGCATCGAGGACGCGCTGGAGCAGCCCGGGCTGGACGCCGCAGCAGCTGATGGTGGAAGCGCGGAGGGGAGCAAGAACGAGGCTCAGGCGGTCGGCGCGCGGCGGGCGGCCACCAGCTCGGCGACCACCGCGGCGAGCGGGTAGATCCCCGGCTCGGGCGGGACGGCGTCCACCCGCAGGCCCGCGGCCTCACAGGCCTGGACGGTGCGGCGCCCCATCGCTGCCACGAGGACGGACTCGGGCAGCGGCCCGTACAGCTCGGCCAGGCAGCGGGCCGCGGTCGACGAGGCGAGCGCGACGGCGTCGATGTCACCGTGGCGTAGTTCCTGCGCGATCCGCGGGTCTGCCTCGGCCGCCGCGTCGGTCAGCAGCCGGACCCGGCGCATCGTCCGGATCCCGGTCGGCGGCGGCGCGTCCCCGCAGACCACCACCCGCAGCCCTGACACCGGTACCTCGGTGACCATCCGGTTCGCGACCTGGACCTCGGCCGACGAGCGGACCGCCGTCAGCCCGAGCCCGGCCAGCGCCGCCGCCGCGGAGTCGGACGCCGCGACCAGCGTCAGACCGGCCAGCGCGCGGACGTCCGTGCCCTGGGCGCGCAGCAGCGTGACGGTGGCGGCGACCTCGTCCGCATCGGCCAGCACCAGCCCGTCCGCGCCGGGCAGCGCCGCGCGCAGGGCCGCTCCGTCGGCGACCGGGACAAGCTGGCTGACCACCGTCTCGACGGCCTCCGCACCGAGCTCACGCAGCCGGCGCGCCAGCAGCCCCTGGCGCGCCCTGGTCCGTGGCACGAGTACCCGGAGCCCGGCAAGCGGCGCGGCCGCACTCCCGGCCTGCCCCGCGGCCCCGGCCGGGTTCTGCCCGGCGGAGACCGGGTGGGGCGTCAGGTCGGGCGCCAGGTCGGGGAGGACGGCGGCGTCGCGCCGGGCGGCGACCGCGCCGACGACCAGCACCGCGGGCGAACGCAGCTGGAACGCGATGGCGTCGACGGCGAGAGCGTCGAGGGTGGTGCGGAGCACCCGCTGCGCGGGGGTGGTGCCGCGCTCGATGACCGCTGCCGGCGTCGTCGGCGGTCGGCCGCCGCGCATCAGCGCCTCGACGATGTCGATCAGCCGGGCGACGCCCATGAGCACGACGATCGTGGCCCGGCTGGCCGCGAGGGCCGCCCAGTCCACCGTCGACTGCGGGTGGTCGGGTGGCAGGTGGCCGGAGACGATCGCGATGTCCTGTGCCACCCCGCGGTGGGTGACCGGGATGCCCGCGTAGGCGGGGGCGGCGATCGCGGAGCTCACACCGGGGACCACGGTGCAGGGAATCCCGGCGGCGGCGCAGGCCTCGGCCTCCTCGCCGCCGCGGCCAAGCAGGAACGGGTCCCCGCCCTTGAGGCGCACCACCATCGCCCCGGCGCGGGCCTCCTCGACCAGGATCCGGTTCACTTCCTCCTGGCTGCGCGACAGCGTCGGGCTCTTGCCGACGTGGATCACCCGCGCCTCCGGCCGCGCCGCGTCAAGCAGCACCGCCGCGGCCAGGCGGTCGGTGACGACCACGTCGGCCCGGGCAAGCAGCTCCCGCCCGCGCACCGTCAGCAGCCCGGGATCACCGGGACCAGCCCCTACCAGCCATACCTCGCCGGTTCCGCTGCGGCCGAGGGCCACCGGGGCCGGGTCAGGCTCGGGCCGCCGGCTGCCGGGCCCGGTCGTCGCGACTACCACGGCGTGCACGGTACAGCCTGGTGGGCGCAGCCTGCCCTGGTTCGTCGCGGCGTCGGCATCGGCCCACGGCCGGAGCCCGTTGCTGGTGACAGCCCTGCCCAGGCCGACGCGGGCCGGGAGCGACGCGGGCAGCAGGCATCGGCCGGCTGCCGCGCCGGTGCCGGGCCGAGGTCAGACCAGGCCGAGGCCAGACCAGGCCGAGGTCAGTGAATGCCGCACTCGGACTTGCTCGTGCCGGCCCAGCGACCCTCCCGGCCGGCGCCGCGGCGGGTGCACGGCCAGCAGCCGACCGAGTCGTAACCGTCCGAGAGCAACGGGTTGACGATCACGTTGTGCTCCTGGACGTAACGCTCGACGTCCTCGTCCGTCCAGGTGGCCAGCGGGTGCACCTTCACCTTGCCGCGGCGCTGGTCCCAGCCGACCACGGGCAGGTTGCGCCGCCCGGCCGACTCGGCGCGCCGGGAACCGGCGGCCCAGGCCCGGTAGGGCGCCAGCGCCCGGTCCAACGGAACGATCTTGCGCATCCGGCAGCACAGGTCCGGGTCGGTCTCGTACAGCCGCGGACCGTGCACGGCGTCCTGCCCGGCCACGGTCAGCTGTGGGCTCGCGCTGATGATGGGCAGCGAGTAGGTGTGCGCGACCGCGTCCCGCGTGCCGATGGTCTCGGCGAAGTGGTAACCGGTGTCGATGAAGACGACCGGGATGTCCGTGCGGATCCGCGACAGCATGTCGACGAGCACGGCCTCGGCCATGGACGCCGCGACAGCAAGCCCGGTACCGAACTCCTCGGCCGCCCAACGGAGGATCTCCTCAGCCGGTGCGCCCTCGAGCTCGTCACCGGCCCGCAGTGCCCGGGCCTTCAGCGCGGCATCCATCAGTCCCTCTCCTCCACGTCCGACGGCGCGACGGCGGTGCCGTTCGCCGAACCCGATCCCCCTGGCGTCGTCCCGGTGCGGACCTCCCCGGAGGGCTCCACCCCGCTCGCCGCCGATGCTGCGGCGCCCGGTCCTGCGGCGCCCGGTTCTGTCGCTGCGACGAGCGCCGTGAGACTGAGCCGGAAGGCCCGCTGGCACGACCGGCAGGCCCAGTGCCCGTGGCCCTCGCCCGACCCGCCCGGAGCGGGCTCGGGCACCAGGTCCTCGTCGCCGCAGTACGGGCAGTAGAAGGGGACGGCGCGGGCGCTCACGTCGCCCCGCCCGCATCCGCGTCGGCCGGCGGCGCGGCACCGACGAGCAGCGACTCGTCGGCGCGTTCCGCCCAGTCGGCGAAGGTGTCGCCGTCGGCCCGGTTCGCCTGGTACGTCTCCAGAAGCCCGACGACGTAGTCGACGAGGCCGTCGGCGGTGACCTTGAGCCCGCGCGACTTGCGCCCGAGCCGGGAACGCGTCCCCAGGTGCCCTCCGAGGTGGACCTGGAACCCCTCGACCATCGCGCCGCTGTCGTCCGGGACGAGCGAGCCCTTCAGGCCGATGTCCGCCACCTGGAAACGGGCGCAGGCGTTCGGGCACCCGTTGATGTTGATGCCGATCGGCTCCGTGAAGTCCGGCAGCCGGCTTTCCAGCTCGGTGATGAGATCGCGGGCGTTGCCCTTGGTCTCGACGATCGCGAGCTTGCAGAACTCGATCCCGGTGCAGGCCATCGTGCCGCGGCGGAACACGCTGGGCTTCACGACGAGGTCGAGCTTCGCCAGCTCCGCCTCCAGCGCGTCGAGCTCGCTGCCCGGGACGTCGAGGATCACGAGCTTCTGCATCGTGGTGGCCCGGATCCGGCCCTGGCCGTGACGGTCCGCGAGGTTCGCGACGGCGGTCAGTGTCGTCCCGGTCAGCCGGCCGGCACGCGGCGCGAACCCGACCGCGTAGCTGCCGTCCCGCTGCTGGTGCACTCCGATGTGGTCCCGCCCCTCGTTGCGCGGCGGGAGCGGAGCCGGGCCGTCTGGCAGGGCCGCCGAGAGGTACTCCTTCTCCAGCGTCGAGCGGACCCACTCGACGCCCATGTCCGCCACGAGGAACTTCAGCCGGGCACGGGTGCGCATCCGCCGGTAGCCGTAGTCGCGGAACAGCTGGATGACGCCGTGCCACACCTCGGCGACCCGCTCGGGCGTCACGAAGGCGCCGAGGCGCACACCGAGCTTCGGGTTCGTCGACAGGCCGCCCCCGACCCACAGGTCGTAGCCCGGGCCGAGATCGGGGTGCACCACACCGACGAAGGCGATGTCGTTGATCTCGTGCAGGGTGCACTGGTCCGCGCAGCCGGACATCGCACTCTTGAACTTGCGGGGCAGGTTCGCCAGCTCCGGGTCGCCGACGAACCGCTCGACGACCTCGTCGATCACACCGGTGGCGTCGAGGACCTCGTCGGCGTCCACCCCCGCCAGCGGGCAGCCGAGGATGACCCGTGGCGTGTCCCCACAGGCCTCGGCGGTGGTCATGCCCGCCGCCTCGAGCGCGCCCCAGATGGCGGGGACGTCCTCGATGCGGATCCAGTGCAGCTGGATGTTCTGCCGGTCGGTCACGTCAGCGACGTCCCGCCCGTACCGGGTGGAGATGTCGGCGATCACCCGCAGCTGGTCGGATGTCATCCGGCCGCCGTCGAGGCGGATCCGCTGCATGAAGTAGCTGTCGTCGAGCTCCTCGGGCTCCAGGACGGCCGTGCGGCCACCGCTGATCCCCGGCCGGCGCTGCGTGTAGAGGCCCCACCAGCGGAACCGGCCGCGCAGGTCCTGCGGGTCGATGCTGTCGAAACCCGTGTGCGGGTACAGGTTCAGGATGCGGTCGCGCACGGCGAGACCGTTCTGATCCTTCTTCATCCGCTCGTTGGCGTTGAGCGGTTCGGAGTAGCCCAGCGCCCATTGGCCCTGTCCCTTGGGACGGGCGGGAGTCTGCGGGCGCGCGGCACGCGGGTTTCGAGCAGGAGAAGTCATCAGATCTCTCGGTGAGCAGGGTCCACCTCGGCGTCGTACGGCCGGGGTGGGCGGAGTCAGCGGGAGCGGCGACAGCCGGCGCTGGAGACGCGCAACAGGTCGACGTGCAGACGCGCGACCAGGCAGGGGTCGACGGGGCTCACGTCAGTTGGCCGTGCGACGGGCGTACCCGGCGAGGCCACCGGGGCCCCGGAACGTGACGGCCCGGCCAGTGGGAACACCTCAGCGCGCCGACGGCGGGCGACGATCAGACGCCCGCCCGACGGCTCCAGCAGGTGGGCCCGGGCAGTCACGCTGGCCATGTTCCCACAGATCTGCCGCCGACGTCGTGGATGCGTCGTCACACCCCATCCTGGTCACGGCACGACCACAACACGCGACAAACCATGGAACGGGCAAGGCCGGGCCGAACCAGACCGAACCAGCCGAACCAGACCGGACCAGGTCGCGCCGGGCGGGTTCAGAGCGGGCGCGGACGCCGGCACATCTGGCGCAGCCGGTCGAGCAGCACACCGGTGGACAGGTCCTTCTCCATCAGCTCGTCGGCGCCGAGCGCCAGGACCTGCTCCCGCAGGCTCCCGCCCGAGAACCCGGTGAAGATCACGACATGGGCCTCGGGGGCGGCTCTGCGCACCCGGGGCAGCGCGCCGATCCCGTCGAGGACGGGCATCGCCACGTCCAGCAGGACGAGGTCGGGCCCCGTCCGGCTCACGACCTCGACGGCCTCCGCGCCGTTGGTGGCACGGCCCACCACGGTGAAGTCGGGCTCGGTGTCGAAGAGCAGGCAGAGCAGCTCACGCAGCCCGTCGGCATCGTCCGCGACGACCACCCGATACGGACCGGGCCGGCCTCGGCCGCGGGCGAGGCCGGCGCGCTCGGCGACACCGACACCCGCCACCCCGATCCCGGGAGCGCCGATGCCGGGAGCGCCGACGCCGGGCGCACCGGAGACACCCGCACCCGTGACGCCGGCGACGCCCGCACCGGAGATGCCGGTGTCGGCGTCAACGACGCCGACATCCTCATCCGTCGACGGCCAGCGGTCCATCACCCGTCATTTGTACGCGCCGCACGGGAGCCCCGCCCATCGTCATTCGGGATGGTTTCGCGGTATGACCCAAACGCGCTGGACACCCCCCGTTCGCCCCTGCTCGAAGGGCCACCGGGGCCCTCCCCGCCGGATAGTCGCCGGTGCGGTGAATTATGGCGACCCGACGACACTCACCGCATTTCCCGCGCCATTTCCGACCCACAAAACAAATCGCTGGACACACAACCATCACCCACGGGGGGATCGCACTCCGCCCACCGGGCCGGTGCTTGGCCGCACAGACAACCCGCTCTGCCGCAGAGAGCGGCGACCGGCCAGGCAGAGCGAGGCCACCCGCCACAGAACAACTTCTTAAACACGAAGAGTAATCGACTTCAGCACCACACCGCTACCACATGCTCACGCGGCGCCGACAACTCTCCGTGTCCGGGACCTTTGACCCCAGGCGCACCTTGTGCCAGGAGGAGTATGGTCATCACTCAAGGTGATGCCTGACGCCCACAACGCGGGCAGACTGCACCCTTGGAAACCCAGCACGCACACGGTGGCAGGCACCGCAGCGGCGAGAGCGGACGTGTGACCAGCCCGGGCGCACTCCCCACCCTTGCCACAACGGCGCAACCACGCCCCCACGACAGTGAACAGGCAGCCGATGGTGCACGCGACCGAAGCCCTAACGCCCGCCCGTCCTCCCACGGAGCGGGGTCGATCGGTCACCCTCGGGAGCCTCCGGGTAGCGGAAGGATCGGCGCGCATGCGGCAACGGAGCCGGGGCCGGCAGGGTCTGAGCACTGCTGAGGACATGCTTCCAGCAGAGATCCGGCGGCGCCGCTGTGAGAGTGGGCTCAGCCGTGCGGAGCTCGCCGTACGTACCGGCTACAGCCGTCAGTACATCAGCCAGCTGGAGCAGCCGAGCCGCGGTATTCCCGCGCGACCGGTCCTGGCCGCCGTCGACGCGGCTCTCGAGGCCGGCGGGGCGCTCGTCGACCTGCGGGAGACAGCCATCGCGGAACGCGCCGAGCGGCGCGGCCGGCAGCCCGACGCGGAGGCCGAGTCCCGGCGGCGGATCGGTGAGCTGCTCGACCACCGCCGGTCCGACCGGGAGCTGGACTACCTCGACCGACTCGCCGGCGACCTCATCGCCGCCGCGGACACGCTGGAGCCCGCCGACGTCACGGCCCGGGTCCTCGACCAGCAGACCTTCGTCGACCAGCTCCTGCGCACGCCGATGCTGCCGCACCAGCAGTTCCGACTCTTCATGATCGCCGGCCATCTCGCCGGCCTGCTCGCCATCTCCCTGCTCGACATGGACGAACTGGCGAAGGCGAGCACCTGCTGCCTCGAAGCGGCCGTGTTCACCGAGCTGACCGGCCACGAGGGCCTGCGGGCCTGGACGCTCGCCGTCAACAGCCTCATCGACGCCGCCGCCCGCCAGGCTGACGCCAGGCGCCCCGTGGGCACGGCGGCCAGTAGCCCGGCGCGGTCCGGGAAGCGCCTGGCACCGGTGCGTCCCATCCCGAACCCGGAGATCCCGACCGGAGAGCGCCCGGGCCGCCCCGTGCCGGGCGCCGGTGATGACGCCTTCGAGCTCGCTCTCGACACGGCACTCCATCACGCTGGGTATACGGAGGACCATGCTCGCAGCCCTGAAACCACACCTACGAGCGGCGGGATCGATCCCCGTCCGGGCCTGCAGCACCGGTCGATGGACGGCTTCTCGTCACTGTCCGCATCCAGCTCGAGCGGTGGCCATGCCGAAGCTGCGCCCGGCCTGGACGAGATTCTGATCGCCCCGGGCGGCAGAGCCACCCCGCCCCGGCTGGTGGCTCTCGTCAAACGACGGATTGCGCGTTTCGCAACGGCCTCCGCGCAGCGGGCGACACCTCCGGTAGGCATCTCCCAGGCATTCCGCCCGCCGGTCTGAGGTGCCTGCCCCGCAGCGGGCGGCGCCACCTCGCGGCCGGTTACACAGCGGCGAAGACGATCTCGCTGAGCGGCGGCGCGTCCCCACGGGCCGCCGCCCGCCGGGCGAACTCGAGTATCCCCGCCTGTTGTCGCGGGCCCAGCCGGAAGTCCAACGTCCTGAAGTAGCGCGCGAGCGTCGCGGGATCGAACACCTCGAACCTCGCCGCCCGCCGGGCGACCTCGTCCACCTCGCGCAGTGCCGCGTCGAGGCTGGACCGGAACGCCCCGTGCACCTCCTTGACCACACCGGGGTGTGCAGCCGCGAAGGAACGCCGCGCGGCCCAGACGGCGAACACCATCGGCAGACCCGTCCAGTCACGCCACTCGGATCCCAGATCGGCGATCCGCAGCGGATGGCCGTCACCGGCCCGCTCGGCGTCGTAGGTCGCCCGCAGCGCCACATCGCCGATGGTCACCGCCGCGTCGGCCTCCCGCAGCATCAGCGGAATCTCGGGCGGCATCGTGACGTAGTCCGGCCGCAGGCCCCAACGCTGCTCGAACAGCATCCGGGCCAGCAACACGCTTGTCCGGGACGTCGACCCGAGCGCGACAGTGCGGATCTGCTCGAACGGTACGGCGCTCGTGACGACGACGGACAGCACCGGGCCGTCCGACCCGACCGCGAGGTCCGGCAGGACCGCCAGCTCGTCGGCATGGCGCAGGTACTCGACCAGGCTGATCGGGCCGATGTCGAGATCGCCCGCGATCAGCGCCTCGTTGAGCCGGTCCGGGGAGTCCTTGGTCAGATCCAGGTCGAGCAGCGCCCCGGAGTGGACCAGGCCCCAGTACAGCGGCAGGCAGTTCAGGAACTGGATGTGCCCGACCCTGGGGCGCCCCTGCCGGGTGGGCTGATCCGGCACGCCCGGAACGGCGACAGCGGAGGTGCCGGCAACGCCGGGCCACTCGGGACCGCCAGGACCGCCGGGCCCTCGAGGACTGCCGGATCGGGCGGCGGGAACGCCGGCTGCACCGGGCCCGGCTGGCGTCAACGGGGCCAGCGCGGATGCCGGCCCCGCTGACGGGCGTTCCTGCCCGGCCTCGCCGCCCGCCGCCGTCACCGGTGCTCGCCGGCGCGGCGCACGGCGATGGTGTTCAGCACCGCGCGGCGCTGCCGCAACGCCAGCGGATAGCTGAGCAGCCCGCTGATGACGAGCGCGAGCGCGAAACCGAACAGCCCGTCGAGGCCGAGCAGCAGCAGCACCGCGAGAACCCCGCCGAAGAGGACAGCCCGGATCGCGAAGTACCGCAGGTTCAGCCCCATCAGGCCCGGGTCACCGGTCTCGCCCGCGGCGCTCCCCCGCAGCCGGCCGCGGCGCGCGGGCCGGAAGCTCCCACCGGTCGGCGGGACATCGCCAGCGGACATCATGCACTCCGGTTTCTGGCGGGACGGCGCCCGCGGCGGCGCACCCACCCGAGACGTTGCAGCAGCGACGGATAGATACCCAGCCCGACCAAAATGACCAGCAGACCCAGCAGCCCCGCCGGGCCGATCGCGAGGCCGGCCCACCGCAGCAGACTGTAGGCGACGAGCCCCGGGACAAGGATCACCAGAAACGCGAGCACGAAGATCGAGCCCATCCCGGGCGCGCCCGGTGGACGGACCGGCCGGCCAGCACCCGCCGGCGAAGCACCCGCAGGGGCGGCGCCAGCACCTTCCGGGGTGGCTCCTCCCCCCGGTGCCCCCAAGGGCGCCGCGCCCGAGGCACCCGATGCGGTTGGCGCACCCGGAGCAGCACCGCCGCCCGGCGCGCCCGAGGCAGCGAGCTGCCCGGCGCTGAGGGCGGGGCTGCCCGCGGCTCCCGTCCCGGGGCCGGGCCGCGGGACACCGCCGGCGCCCCCGGGCGTCACCGCAGGAGTGGTCTCGTCAGTTGCCATGACAGCGCGCCGGCCTAGGCGTCGATCGCGACGGGGGTGTCCCGCCGGGTGGTGTCCGGGCCGTCGTAGGTCCGGATCGTCCGGTAGCGGGTGTCCCGCTCGACGGGGTGGAACCCAGCGTCCCGGATCACCGTCAGGAGATCATCTCGGGTCATCGTGCCGGGAGTGCCGAACCCGTCCGCATCGTGCGTGATCTTGTACTCGACGACCGAGCCGTCGAGGTCGTCCACGCCGAAGTTCAGCGAGAGCTGGGCGGTGGTCAGGCCGTGCATCACCCAGAAGCACTTGATGTGATCGACATTGTCGAACAGCAGGCGCGAGACCGCGAACGTCTTCAGCGCCTCGGCGCCGGTCGCCATCGGCTGGTTCATCAGGCGGTTACGCGGATCCCCGACCGAGTCGTGCTGGAACCGCAGTGGGATGAACACCGAGAAACCGCCCGTCTCGTCCTGCAGCTCGCGCAGGCGCAGCACATGGTCGACGCGGTGCCGGGGCTCCTCGACGTGCCCGTAGAGCATGGTGCACGGTGTCCGCAGGCCCTTGCTGTGCGCCAACCGGTGGATCCGCGACCAGTCCTCCCAGTGGGTTTCGTGGCCGACGATGCGCTGGCGGACCTCCCAGTCGAAGATCTCCGCGCCTCCGCCGGTCAGCGACTCCAGCCCGGCGTCGATCAGCTCGTCCAGGATCTCGTCGGCGGGGAGCCCGCTGATCTTCTCGAACCAGTGGATCTCGGTGGCGGTGAACGCCTTGAGCGCCACACCCGGCAGGGCCTTGCCCAGCTCCCGCAGCGACCGCGGGTAGTAGCGCCACGGCAGGGTCGGGTGCAGGCCGTTGACGATGTGCAGCTCGGTGATACCCGCCGGCTCCATCTCCTTCGCCAGCCGGACGGCCTCCTCGATGCGCATCGTGTAGGCGTCCTGCTCGCCGGGCTTGCGCTGGAACGAACAGTAGGCGCACGACGCCGAGCAGACGTTCGTGAGGTTCAGGTGCCGGTTCACGTTGAAGAAGGTCTGGTCGCCGTTCTTGCGGGTGCGCACCTCGTGGGCGAGCCCGCCGAGCCAGACGAGATCATCGCTGGCGTAGAGCGCCTCGCCGTCGGCCCGGCTCAGCCGGACCCCGTCGTGGACCTTGGCTTCGATCTCGCGCTTGAGGCCGGCATCCATGCGTCCAGATTAGACCCGCGGACGGCCGAGCCAGACCGGTCACATCCGTCACACCGCACCCGGACTCCACTCAGGGGCCGGGTGCCTTCGGCGGGGTATCCGCCGCCCGGGAGCGCGCCGCGGCCCGGCGCTGCATACGGCCGATCGGCCAGGTGGCCAGGCCCGCGGCCGCGAAGCCGATGAGCAGGGCGAGCAGCAGCGGAACGTTGACCACCACAAGGACCACCGTGAGGATCACCAGGACGGCGATCCGCGCGAGGAAGTACGGCATCTGCACCCGCAGATCAGGGGCGGTCTCCGGCGGCCGGGCCCGACCCGGCTGCCCTGGCTGCCCTGCCTGCCCTGCCTGGCCCGGCTGGCCCGGCTGCCCGGTCCGGCCAGGCGCTGCCGCTGAGGCGTCCTGGCCCGCCGAGGGCGTGCCCGACGAGTTCCGGTTCCGCTTCCCCGCCATGCCGTTCGCCCGCCCCTCACCGCGGCGGGCGCCGGCCCGCCACCGGACCGCGCCGCCCGCCTTTCGGGCAGGTTCGCCTGCCCGTCCACCCGGGTCTGTTGTACGCGCCGGGCCCGCCGGCCGCCTCGTCACGGCTCCCGCTCGGCATCCCGACCGCCGCCCGGCTCACCCACCGCGCCAGCTGCGCGGGCCTGGCGGGCGTCGCCGAGGGTTCCCGTCCACCGCCGGAAGAGAGCGTTGGCGACGCCCGCTGCGTCCAGGACCCGACCGGCGACGAAGTCGGCGAGATCCTCGACGTCACGCGCGCCGGCGTAGAACCCGGGGCTGGCCGCGGCGACCACGGCGCCGGCGGCGTCCAGGTCGAGCATGTGGCGCAGGGTCGCGCGGGTGTAGGGCATCTCGCGGGGGACCACGACGAGGCGCCGCCCCTCCTTGAGGGTGACATCCGCGGCGCGCTGGAGCAGGTCCTTGGACAGCCCGAGGGTGATGCCCGCGACCGACGCGGTGCTGGCCGGCACGACGATCATGCCCCGGGTCGGGTAGGAGCCGCTGCTGGGGCGGGCGCCCAGGTCCGCGGGGGGGTACACGGTGACGAGGCGGCCGATCCGGTCGGCCAGGTCATCCGCGTCGGCGCGGCGACGCCCGTCGGCCCGGGTCGTCAGCCAGGACGTCAGCGGGTCCCGCCACGCCCCGTCGCGCCAGCCGACACCGGTCTCGTCCAGCAGGGTGAGGCGGGCGGCACGGGAGACCACCAGATCGACCGGCAGGTCCACGGCGAGCAGCCCGCGCAGCACCGACGCGGCGTACGGAGTGCCGCTGGCACCGCTGACCCCGACGACCCAGGGCACCCGCGGCTCGGACGGCTCCTGCCGGGGCCGGGGCTCGGCCTGGGGCGCGGGATCGTCGGGCACGGCGCAGACCTCAGGCCCTCAGGCGCTCAGGCACCGAGACCGCGGTTGATCAGGTCGATCAGGGCGAACGCGAACAGCGCGATGCCGACGAACCCGTTCGCGGTGAGGAACGCGCGGTTCACCCGGGAGAGGTCGGTCGGCGAGACGATGGCGTGCTCGTAGCAGAAGGCGGCGGCGGTGAGGGCGAGGCCGGCCCACCACCAGGCGCCGAAGCCCTCGAGCAGACCGAAGAGGACGAACAACGCGAAGGTCACGACGTGGGTGACGATCGAGGCCGCGAGCGCCGCCCGGACCCCGAAGCGGGCGGGGACGGAGCGCACCCCGATCCGGCGGTCGACCTCGGCGTCCTGGCAGGAGTAGATCAGGTCGAAGCCGCCGATCCATGTGCCCACCGCCAGGCCGAGCACGACCGCCGCCCAGGACCACTCCCCGGTGATCGCGATCCAGGCCCCGACCGGTGCGACCGCCTGCGCGAACGCGAGCACCGCGTGTGGGAAGTCGGTGAACCGCTTGGCGTAGGAGTAGACGATCAGGGGCGCGACCGCGACCGGGGCCAGCGCCAGACACAGCCAGCCCAGCACCGCTGCCGAGCCGAGGAACACGGCGAGCGCCACGACCGAGCCGACGACCGCGGTGCGGACCGACACCACTCCGGTGACGAGCTCCCGGCCGGCCGTCCGCGGGTTCCGGGCGTCGATCGCCCGGTCGATGATGCGGTTGGTCGCCATCGCGAACGTGCGGGCCGCCACCATCGCCACCGTGATCAGCGCGAGGTCGCGCCAGTGCGTCGTGCGCGAGACGTCGAAGCAGGCGGCGAGTGCCGCGACGTAGGCGAAGGGCAGCGCGAACACCGAGTGCTCGATGACAACGAGTCGCAGGAAGGCGCGCACCCGGCCGTGCGCGGGCTCGCCGGATGCCCGGCCGGGCATCCCGGGGGCGACGGCGGCGCCGCTCAAAGGCCGTACTCCTTCCAGCGCCGGGTCACCCTGTCCCGGATGTCGGGGTCCATCACGATCTCCTCGGGCCAGCCGCCGTCGCGGCGGTACCCCTCGGTCGGCAGCTTGCGGGTCGCGTCGACCCCGACCTTGCCGCCGTAGAACTGCTCGTAGGAGGCGTGGTCGAGGTGGTCCACCGGGCCGATCGTGGTGACCAGGTCGTGTGCGTAGTCCACATTGCCGAACGCCCGCCAGGCGACCTCGTGGTAGTCGTGGACGTCACAGTCGGCGTCCACCACGATGATCAGTTTTGACAGGGACAGCAGGCCCGCGCCCCAGACCGCGTTCATGACCTTCTGGGCGTGCTTGGGGAAGCGCTTCTCGATCGAGACGATCGCGCAGTTGTGGAAGACGCCGGCCTCGGGCAGGTCGTAGTCGACGATCTCCGGGATCATCATCCGGATCAGCGGCAGGAAGATGCGCTCGGTCGCCTTGCCCATCGGCCCGTCCTCCTGCGGGGGACGCCCGACGACGATGCCCTGGAAGACCGGGTCGCGCTGCATGGTCATCACGTCGATGTGCAGGGCGGGGAACGGCTCGACCGGGGTGTAGAAGCCGGTGTGGTCGCCGAACGGGCCCTCCGGGATCCGCTCCCCCGGCTCCAGCCAGCCCTCCAGCACGACCTGGGCGTTCGCCGGGACCTGCAGCGGCACGGTCAGGCAGTCGACCATCTCGACCCGCTCCCGGCGCAGGAAACCGGCGAACAGGTACTCGTCGATCTCGGCGGGCAGCGGCGCCGACGACGCGTAGGTCACGGCGGGATCACAGCCGAAGGCGATGGCGACCGGCAGCCGCTCACCACGACGCTCAGCGACCGCGTGGTGGGCGTTGGAATCCTTGTGGATCTGCCAGTGCATGCCCACGGTGCGCGCGTCGTGCTGCTGCAGCCGGTACATCCCCAGGTTGCGGGCACCGGTCTCCGGGTGCTTCGTGTGGGTGAGCCCCAGGTTGAGGAACTTCCCGCCGTCCTGGGGCCAGGCGTGCACACCGGGGAGCAGGTTCAGGTCGACGTCCGAACCCTTCAGGATGACGTCCTGGCAGGGCGCGGTACGGACGCGCCGCGGCGGCAGCGAGGTGAGCTGCGCCGCCTTGCCGAGCGCGGAGCGGACGCCCCCGAAACCGACGGGCAGCTCGGGGCGCAGCATCTCGCCGATCCGGGTGCCGATGTCGTCGAGGCGCTCGACGCCGAGCGCGGCCGCCATCCGCGCCTCGGTGCCGAAGACGTTGATGGCCAGCGGCATGTCGGCCCCTTCGGGCCGTTCGAACAGCAGCGCCGGCCCGCCGGCGCGGACCACCCGGGTGACGATTTCCGTCACCTCCAGGCGGGGGTCGACAGGGACCCGCACCCGGTGCAGGTCACCAGCGCGGTCGAGGTGCGTCAGAAACGCGCGGAGATCGGCCCAGGCCATGACGTCCATCCTTGCAGCGTCCGGTGGCGGCCGCCGGACGTACCCTGGTTCGAGGCACGTGAACCACCCGCCGCCTCATCTTCGCGACCAGTGAACATCCCCTTCGCGGACCGCCGGGACACGCCGTCCGTGGGAGAGGCAGACTAGGGGCACATCAGACGTCCGACCCAGGCTGCGCGGATCTGGCCCGAAACACGGGCAGATCGGGAACAACGGGGGCGGGCGGTGCTGGCACCGGCGGTCGCGCGGCAGGCTGGTGGGTCTTCGACCAAGGGCACGCCAACCCGGGGTGCTCATGGCGGCCGCGCCGCGGTACGCCGCTCATGGCGAGCAGAGAGGAGCGGTCGGCCTTGCTGGGTCTCGCGCTGACATTCCTGATCATCGGTGTCTGGGTGTTCTCGGTCATCGATGTGATCGGCACACCTGCGGACGCGGTGAAAGTCGCGCCGAAGCCGATCTGGCTCATCATCCTGATCGTCTTCTTCTTCCTCGGGTCCATCTGCTGGTTCGTCTTCGGGCGCCCACGGACGGTCTACGGCACCGCTGGCTACGAGCGTCACCACGCGTCGGACCACCCCGCCTTCGGCGGCCGCGGTCAGTGGGGCACCGAGCGGCGCACCGCCGGTTACAGCCGCTCGAGTGCGCCCCGGGCGGGTATGCGCCGCCAGGCCGTGCGCCCCGTCGGGCCGGACGACGACCCCGAGTTCCTGCGCCAGCTGACCGACCGCATCCGCGGCGGGGAGTCCGAGCCCCCCGCCGCGCGCGACTGACCTTCCGCCGCACCGTCCACGCGGGCGGCACGCCGGAGCCGGCTCAGATCCCCGCGTACGAGTGCAGGCCGTTGATCACCAGGTTCACCAGGTAGTAGTCGATGAACAGGGCGCTGAACGCCAGCAACGAGACCGCTGCCGCGCGCCGCCCCCGCCAGCCGGCCGTCGCCCGCGCGTGCAGGTAGGCCGCGTAGATGACCCAGGTGATGAACGACCAGGTCTCCTTCGGGTCCCACCCCCAGTAGCGGCCCCAGGCCGCCTCGGCCCAGATGGCGCCGGCGATGATGGCGAAGGTCCAGATCGGGAACGCGAACGCGATGATCCGGTAGGTGATCGTGTCGAGCGTCGCGGAGGAGGGCAGCCGCATCACGATGCCGCCGCGGCTGCGCATCGCCCGGGAAGCCTCTGCCCGGCCCGACGCCACCTCGGCCAGCCTGCTCTCCCACCGGTCCTTGAGCAGGAACAGCACCGTCGTGACGGCGGAGACCAGGAAGACACCGCTCGAGATGATCGCACCGGCCACATGGATCTTGAGCCAGTACGAGTCGAGCGCCGGGACCAGCGGCCCCGCGGCGACGTAGAGCACCGTCCCGGCGAACCCCATCGAGAGCACGACGGGGACCATCACGAAGACCCCGAGCCACCGAAGTGGCTGCCGCGTGATCAGGACGAGGAACGTCGTGACCGCGATGAGGCAGATCATGGACGAGAACTCGTACATGTTGCCCCAGGGAACGCGGTCGGCCGCGATCGCCCGCGTCACGACCGAGCCCACATGGGTCGCCCAGCCGACGATGGTCAGCACGACCGCGAGGCGGCCGATCCAGACCGAGGCGCGAGGCGTCACGCCGTCTGCGCCGGCGGAACCGGCCCCCTTCCGCGGGGAGCCGTCGCCGGCCGGGCTGGTGCGGCCGTCGGTCCGCCCCGGCACGCCGCCGGACGGGCCGGTGGTTCCGACCTCCCCGCCGCCAGCGGGAGCCGCGCCGACCAGCACGGCCTGCTTCGCGGCGGTCTCGTCCGCGGCGTCCACGGCCTCGGCCTCGTCGACTGCCGAGGCGCTGCCCGCGACCCGGCCGAGCCGGCTGAACGCGAACTCGGCGCCGAAGCCGAGCATGCCCACGGCATAGACGCCGATCGAGGTCCTGAACAGCAGATCGGACAGTTCTGCCATGCCTTCGTTGACCGGCATCAAGGCTCCCGTTCGCTGGTGGCGCTGGTGGTGCTGGAGGTGCTGCTGGACGTGGTCGTCGGGGTGGCGGCGCCCGGGGTCGCGGTGCTCCCCGTCGGGGTGCTCGCGGTACTCGGCGCGCCGGTGCTCGGGTTTTCGGCGCCCGGGGTGACGTCCTCCGGTGCCGTGTCGTCCCTGATCCGGCGGGTGAGGGCGGTCAGTTCGGCGGCGAAGCCCTGGGCGTCGGAGCGGGAGAGCCCGCCGATCTCGACGGTGCTCCCGCCGCCGTCGAGCGGCGTCGCCCGGACCCACACCCGCCGGCGGCGCACCCGCAGGCTCGCGATCAGTCCCGCGATGATCACCACGGAGGCGACGAGCACCAGACCCTTGAAGGGATCGGACTTCGTCTGGAAGGTCGCGAACTCGCGGACCCCGTCGACCTCGAGCGACAGGCCGCCCGGCAGGCCGGTCAGCGTCCGCTGCTGTGGGTTGTTCGGCGCGACGACCTGGGCGATCCGGTCCGCGCCGGCCGGCCCGGTCATCGTGAACTGGGTCATGTCACGGGTGTCGACGGTGTAGACGTTCTGCGGTATGCCCTCGTTGAGGTGCAGGTTGCCGACGAACCCGGTGAGGGTGAGCCCCGGCGCGCGAGCCGCCGGGAAGACCGAGACGTAGCCGTGCCCCGGGTCGAGCACCGTCGTCGGGGTGAACACCCCGCTGAACGCGAGCTGCTGCGGCACCCGGAGTTCGCCGAGCGGCGGCAGGCCGGTGTCCGGGATCTTCACGGTGCAGGTCGAGGTGAACATGCCGTCGCGGGGGGTGCAGGGCACGTACGACTCCCAGACGATCTCCCCGGCCGGGTCACGCAGGACGAAGTGCGGGGCGTAGCCGTGCCCGATCAGATAGATCTTGGCGTTGCCGATCGCCAGCGGATGGTTGACCCGCACCGTGTCGGTCCTGGTCGGCGCGTCGCGATCCTCGGCGTACCGGACGTCGGCCCGGAAGTCCGCCGGCTGGCCGTTGTCCTGGTAGGTCGCCTCGAACCGGTCCAGCATCACCGAGAACGGCGGCAGGTCCACCGGGTCGACGAGCTCACCGCCGTTGTACTGGTCATAGGAGATCAGGGTGTTCGCGAAACCGTTGCCGGTGATCACCAGCACCGTGCCCTGGTAGCCGAACCAGGAGCCGAACCCCATGCCGGCGAGCAGCGCGACCAGCGCCAGGTGGAACACCAGGTTGCCGGTCTCGCGCAGATAGCCCTTCTCGGCGGCGGCGGAGTGGTCGGGGGTGCCGTCCGGCCGGCGGGCGTCGGCGGGCGCGACCGCGACCCGGAACCGCCGTCCGCGCAGCACGCCGCGGGCCCGGAGCACCGCCTCGTCGGCCTCGAACGGGCTGGTCCAGGTGCTGCCGCCGGGCAGTCGGCCCGGCCGCGACGGCGCCTTCGGCGGGGCGGTGAACAGGGCGCGCGCGTGCCAGCGCACCCGCGACCACAGGCAGCCGATCAGCGAGATGAACAGCAGCAGGTAGATCGCGGCGAACCAGGGGGCGCCGAAGACGTCGAAGAAGGAGAACCGATCCAGCCAGGAGGCGAGCGAACCGTGGTCGGCGAGGTACTCCTCGACCTTCATGGGATTGACGTTGCGCTGGGGGAGGAGGGACCCCGGCACAGCCGCCACGGCCAGCATGAAGAGCAGCACGAGGGCCGTCCGCATGCTGGTGAGCTGGCGCCATGACCGGGCGATCAGCGCCAGCGCACCGGCGCGGCCCCCGACACGGGCGGGCCGGGTCGTGTCGGAGGACAGGGCCCGGGGGCTGCCGCCGCGACTGGCGGCCGAGATCCCGTCAGCCGCGGAACTCCCGTCAGCCGCAGCTCCACCCGCCTCTGCGCCGCTGTCTCCCGCGCCGCCAGCGCCCGGGCCGGCAGTCTCCGCCGAGCCGGCGCCTGACGGGCTCGTCCGCGCCGCGGCGGTGGTGCCGCCGGTGCTGGCGGTGCTGGCGCCGGTGGTCGTGGACGTCAGGCCCTGCGTGCTCTCCCGCTCCGTGCGCTCGGTCGGGGCGGTCCGGTCCGCCGCGCGCCGCGGAGCCGGCGGGTCGAACGCCTCCGGATCCTCCAGGACCGTCGGATCGTCCGGCATCAGCCCGTCGACATGGCCGGACGGGGCGGTGTGGCGTGTGGTCACAGCGGGGTCTCCGAGAATCCGGGCGCGTACGGGCGGAGCTCGGCGATGAGATCCGTCCAGGCACCGGTGAGCTGCAGGACACCGACGATCACCAGCAGGGCGCCGCCCGTGAGCGCCAGGAGCCTCGCGTGGCGGCGCACCGCGAGCAGCGCGCCCGCGACGCGGCGGAACGCCAGCCCGACGACGAGGAACGGCAGTCCCAGGCCCAGGCAGTACACGGCGGACAGGAACGCGCCGCGGCCGACGGTGGCGCTCTGGGTCGCGAGCCCGAGCACGGCGGTCAGGGTCGGGCCGATACAGGGCGTCCAGCCGATGCCGAAGAGCACCCCGAGCGCGGGGGCACCGAGCAGGCCCGGGGACGGCAGCCGGTGGAACCGCCATTCGCGGTTGGCCCAGGACGTCCGGGAGAACACACCGGCGAAGCTGAGCCCCATCACGATGGTCACCGCGCCCAGCACCTGGCTCAGCCCCACCTGGTGAACCCGCAGCCACTGGCCCAGCCCGCCGAACGCCGCCCCGTAGGAGACGAACACGACGGTGAACCCGAGGATGAACAGGCCGGTGCCGGCGGTCACCCGCCCCGCCCGGCGGATGTCACCCAGCCGCTCGCCCCACCAGGCCCGCCCGGCACGCTCACCGGCCCCGGCCCCGGCACCGGCACCGGCACCGGGCTCGCCGCCGGACGGCTGTGGACCGGCTGCGGGGACGGCAGCCGTGGCGTCCGCGGTTGGCGCCGGCGCGCCGGGAACGCCCGCCGCGTCCGGAACGGCCAGGGACGTGACCGGCGCGCCGACCGCGGCCGGAACCGGCACCGGCGCCTGCCCGGGCGCGGCGGCGACCGGCTCGGGCTGCTCGGCACGCCGCTGGAGGTCCTCGCCGGACAGGCCGGTGATGAAGGACAGGTAGCCGGGCACCAGGGGCAGGACGCAGGGAGACAGAAAGGACAACAGCCCGGCCGCGGCGGCCACGGGCGCGGCGAGCAGCAGCGGGCCGTCCGTGACGACGTCCACGACACCCATCCGGAACTCAGGCCTCCGTCCGGAGCCTGCCGAGAACGGCGGTGAGCTCCTCGGGCACGACGCCGCCGGTGAAACGGGCGGCGAGCCGCCCCTGGCCGTCCAGGACGACGGTCGACGGGAGCCCGATGGAGATCGGCCAGCCGGCGGCGAGCGTGCCGACGCGGTCGACGATGCTGGGGTAGGTGACCTTGAAGTCACGGTCGAACGCCCGGGCGCTGGACGGCTCGTCCTTCACGTTCACGCCGACGAAGGCGACGTCCTTGTTCTCATCCGCGAGGGTGACCAGGCCGGGGGTCTCGGCGCGGCACGGGGCGCACCAGGAGGCCCAGAAGTTCAGCACGACCGGGCGGCCCCGCAGGGAGGCCAGGTCCAGCTGCTCACCGTCCAGGGTCTCCCCCGCCATGCTGGGCGGCTCCCGGCGCTTCCCTGGCTCCACGAAATCCTGCCCGGGCGCCTGTTGGACGAAGCCGTAGCCCCCACCGCCGGTGGCGTCGACACTGTTCGCGTTGGCGGAGCAGGCCACGAGCCCGCCCCCGGCCAGCAGCATGGCGGCGGCGGCTCCGGCCACCGCGCCGCGAGTCCGCCCTCTGTCCCGCATCGCGCCCAGGATGAGCCCGCTCCCTTCGATGCTGCCGTGCCCCTGCCGCAGTGGCCGTCTACGACCAACTGTAGAACTACGTCCTCCAGAGTAGGTGCCCCGAGAGTCGTCTGCGCCGGGGCTGGGCCGTTCGGCCCTGGGACGTCCGGCCCTGAGGCTTCGCCGTACTCCCGCGGCGCGGCGGGCACCGCCCCCGGGACGGCCCGTCGCGGGAGGGAGCACAACCTCGGCCGTGGGGTGCAGCTGCCGCGCAGTCGCAGCAGGTCCGGCGGCGGCGCAGGTCAGTCCACCGCCATCTCCGCCGCCCCCTGGGCACAGTCGATGACGAAGGACGCTGTGACCTCCGTCGCGGTACACCCGGCCGGCAGCACCGCCTCCAGTCGCCGCCGGAGCTCGGCCGCGTCGGCATGGTGGCCGGTGGGGCCCATCAGGGCCAGTTCGACCAGCTCGTCCACCCCCAGCCGGAGGGTACGGGTCAGGGTCTCCGACGACAGCCGGGTGAACCGGCCGGCCAGGTCCTCGGCGAGCCGCGCCCGCTTGCCCGGGTGAATGCCGACCAGACCGAGCGGCCCCCGCAGCTCCGCCAGGTGGTCGTCGCCCGGGGTCACCAGCAGCAGCGCCCCGCCCGGCCGGAGCAGGCGGCGCATCTCCGGCAGGTTGCGCGGGGCGAACACGTCGAGCAGGACGTCCACCGACCTGTCGGGCAGCGGCCAGGGCCGGGCGACGTCGAAGGCCACCGCGCCGATCCGGGCATGCGCCCGGGCCGCCCGGCGCAGCGCCGGCTTCGACACGTCGACCGCGAGGCCGAGTGCCCGCGGGCGGGCGTCGACGACGGCGGACAGGTGGTGGGCCGTGCCGGCCCCGATCTCCAGCACCAGCTCGGGGTCCACCTCGCCAGCCCCGGCCGGCCCGGCACCCCCCGGACTGGCCATGGCGAGGCTGGCCAGCCGGGCGAGGCGGGCGGTGAGCGGCGCGTAGTGGCCGCGCCCGAGGAAGTCGACCCGGGCCTGGACCATCTCCGCGGTGTCACCGGTCACCCGGCGGGCCTGCCCCGTCCGCAGGTTCAGGTAGCCGGAGCGCTCGACGTCGAACGCGTGCCCACCACCGCAGCGCAGGCCGGATGGCTCGGCGGGCCCGTCCAGCGGCGCCGCGCACACCGGGCACCGCAGCAGCCGCAGCGCCGGGTGGATCACAGCCACGGCCTGCTCGGGCGTGCGCCGGGTCAGGCGCCGACGGAGCCGGCCGCGTTCGCGGTCGGCCCGTTGGGCTCGGCGTAGTCCACCCGGACCAGCCGGTCGCCCCGGTAGACCGCGGAGGTGACGCTGGCGAGGGAGCACTGCCGCCGGTCCGGGCGGTGCCACAGGTGCTGCCCCTCCAGCGCCCGCCGGGCGGTCCAGACCGGAAGCTGGTGGCTGACCAGGACGACATGCCGCCCGGGGAAGGTGTCCCGCCACTCCGCGACGCTGGTGAGCATCCGGTTCGCGATCTCGACGTACGGCTCGCCCCAGGACGGGGTCAGCGGGTTGCGCAGCAGCTTCCACATCCGCGGGTAGCGCAGGACCGCCGGCCCGGCCTCGAACGGCCGGCCCTCGAAGGCGTTGCGGCTCTCGATCAGCCGCGGGTCGACCTGGAGCTCCACGCCGTGGGCCTCGGTGATCGGGGTGGCCGTCTGCCGGGCGCGGTCCAGCGGGCTGGAGACGACCGCGGCGACGTCCAGCCCGGCGAGGTACTCGGCGGTGACCTTCGCCTGCCGCTCGCCGGTCTCGGAGAGCCGGTAGCCGGGCAGCCGGCCGTACAGCACCTTCTCGGGGTTGAAGACCTCCCCGTGCCGGACGAGATGCACCGTGGTCAGGTCCGCCCCGGTCACGCCGCGCCCCCGCCGACCAGCTCGGAGCCGGCCTCGACCGCCGCGGCCGCCCGGGCCGCCGCCGGCGCCACGGCGGCGATCCGCTCGACCGCCTCGTCGTCGTGCGCCGCCGAGACGAACCAGGCCTCGAACGCCGACGGCGGCAGGTAGACGCCGCCGTCGAGCATGGTGTGGAAGAAGGCCGCGTACCGCTCGCTGGTCTGCTGCTTCGCGCCGGCGTAGTCGACGACCGCCGCGGCCTCGGTGAAGAACACGCTGAACAGCGACCCGGCGCTGTTCAGCAGGTGCGGCACGCCCTGCTCGGTGAGCGCGGTGGAGACGATGCCGGCGACGTCCGCCGCCCGCGCGTCGACGGTCGCGTAGACCTCGTCGGTGCAGGCGCGCAGGGTGGCCAGCCCGGCGGCGACCGCGAGCGGGTTCCCGGAGAGGGTGCCCGCCTGGTAGACGGGGCCGGCGGGGGCCAGCCGGGCCATCACGTCGGCCCGGCCGCCGAACGCCGCGGCGGGCAGGCCGCCGCCCATCACCTTGCCGAAGGTGAACAGGTCCGGCGCCCAGCCCTGCTCCGCGCCTTCCAGGCCCCACCAGCCCGTCGAGGAGACGCGGAAGCCGGTCATCACCTCGTCGAACACCAGCAGCGCGCCGTAGGAGTCGCACAGGCGCCGCAGGCCGGCGTTGAAGCCGGGCAGCGGCGGGACGACACCCATGTTCGCCGCGACGGCCTCGGTGATGACCGCCGCGATGCTGTCGCCGCGCTCGGCGAAGGTCGCCTTCACCAGATCAAGATCGTTGTAGGGCAGGACGATGGTGTCGGCGGTGGCCGCACCGGTCACGCCGGGGGTGTCGGGCAGCCCGAGGGTCGCCACGCCGGAACCGGCCGAGGCGAGCAGCGCGTCCACGTGCCCGTGGTAGCAGCCGGCGAACTTCACCACCGTGGAGCGGCCGGTGAACCCACGGGCCAGCCGGATGGCGCTCATCGTGGCCTCGGTACCGGAGTTGACCAGGCGCACCTGCTCCACCGGGCGGATCCGGTCGACGATGAGCTCGGCCAGCTCCACCTCGCCGGGAGTCGGGGTGCCGAAGCTCGTCCCCCGGGCAGCGGCCGCTGTGATCGCCGCGACGACGTCCGGATGGGCGTGCCCGAGGATCATCGGGCCCCAGGAGCAGACGAGATCGACGTAGGAACGGCCGTCGGCGTCGACGAGCCGCGGCCCCTCGCCACCGACCATGAAACGGGGAGTGCCGCCGACGGCGCGGAACGCGCGCACCGGAGAGTTCACTCCGCCCGGAACAACCCGCTGGGCGCGCTGGAAAAGATCCTCGGACGCCGGTGCGGCAGACGGAACCACCATGCCCCGATCCTTGCAGGTCTCGCCCGGGGCCGGCGCCCGGCGCGGCCACCCGGATCCGGTACCGCCGCTCGGGGCCGCCCGGCCGGCCCACGGGGCCCGTGACGCACCTGACACGACGAAGGCCGCCGGCGGACGGGGGTCTGCCCCGGCCGCCCACCGGCGGCGGCTCACGGCTACCAGGCGCTCGCTGCCCGCGGATGGCCAACGCCGGCCCGCGGGGGCCCCGTCACGCTCCCGCGTCTGGCTGCCACCCGGGGTCTTGCCTGGCCGCCATGTCGATGATATGCCGCCGCCGCAGGACGGCCGCCCACCGGCACAGTCCCGCCCGTGGTCCCTTACTCGACGGATGTGCTGGCAGAGCGCATCTCCCTCTGGGAGACCGCTCGAAAGACCATGATCAATAGGCGCAGTTGTCCTGTACACGCCTCCCCCTCCGGTCCGCCCGGTCCCGCTGCGGCCGCCTCGCGGCCAGAAGCGCGATCATCCGGGACGCCCGGCTCGCCCTCGGGGGCAGTCCGGAGGCCGGCGTTCGCTCCCGTGCCGCAGCGCTCCGGACTCCGCGGTTTCCGCGGTTCCGCGGGCCCGGAAGCTCACGGAACCGCGGGGACCGGCTCGGCCGCCGGACCCGGCGCAGGCCGGTCAGCCGGTCAGCCGGTCGTCAGAGGCGGCCGGCGAGGGTGTAACCGGCTTCCTTGACGGCCGCGTCGACGGCGGCGTCGTCGATCTCGCTGGCACTCGTCACGGTGACCCGCCCGGTCGCGGCGTCGACGTCGACCGCGCTCACGGCGGGCAGCCGCGAGATCTCCTCGTTGACGGCCGCGGCGCAGTGGCCGCAGGTCATCCCGGTGACGCTGAAGGTGGTCACGATGCTGGTGACGGACATGACGACGCCTCCCGTGATGTGATCATGGGCCCCGGGCGGAACTGCGCGCGGAGCCCGAAGATTCCGACGGTCAGCACCCTACGCCCGTACCCTCCCCCCGTAGGGTTCCGTCCCGGGGTCGACCCGGCCACATGGGCCACGCCAAGACCACGACGAGACACGGCGCTGACGGGGCCCCGGAGACGCGAGCGAGCCGCGGGAGCCGCGGCCGGCGCAGGTCAGCCGCGGGAGCGCAGGAGGTCGGCGACCTCGGCCGCCCAGTACGTGAGGATGATGTCCGCGCCGGCCCGCCGGGCGGCCGTCAGCGTCTCCAGGATGATCCTGTCCCGGTCGAGCCACCCGTTGGCCGCCGCCGCCTCGACCATCGCGTACTCGCCGGAGACCTGGTAGGCGGCGACCGGGACGTCCACGCTGTCGGCGACCGCGCGCAGGATGTCCAGGTAGGCCAGCGCCGGCTTCACCATCACCGCGTCGGCGCCCTCGGCGAGGTCGAGCGCCACCTCGCGCAGCGCCTCCCCCACCGAACGGGCCGGGTCCTGCTGGTAGCCGGCCCGGTCACCGAACTGCGGCGCGCACAGCGCCGCCTCCCGGAACGGCCCGTAGAAGGCCGAGGCGTACTTGGCGGAGTAGGCGAGGACAGGCAGCTCGGTGTGGCCGGCGCCGTCGAGCGCGGCCCGGATCGCCGCGACCTGCCCGTCCATCATGCCGCTGGGGGCGATCACCTCGACGCCGGCGGCGGCCTGGGCCAGCGCGATCTGCGCGTAGCGCCCGAGCGTGGCGTCGTTGTCAACGTCGCCCGCGGGGGTCAGCAGGCCGCAGTGACCGTGGTCGGTGTACTCGTCAAGGCAGAGATCGGCCATGATCACCACGTCGCCACCGACCTCGGATGCCAGGTCCGCGAGGGCGAGCTGGACGATGCCGGCCGGGTCGTCGGCAGCCGAGCCGCGGCTGTCCTTGTGCTCGGGAACGCCGAACAGGATGATCCCACCGACGCCGGCCGCCGCGGCCTCGGCCGCGGCCTTGCGCAGCGTCGACCGCGTGTGCTGGACGACTCCCGGCATCGACGAGATCGGAACCGGGTCGGTCACACCCTCCCGGACGAACATCGGCAGGACGAGGTCAGCCGGATGCAGCCGCACGTCGGCGACCAGCCGACGCAGCGGCGCACCGCGGCGCAGCCGCCGCGGGCGCGCCAACGGGAACCCCGGCTGGGCCGCCGGGCGGCCCGCCGGCAGGCCCGCCGTGGCGCGCCCGGGCGTCCCGGTCACCGCCGGGAGCCCCGTCGCGGCTTGGGCAGCCGGGCGGCCAGCGGGCCGACCTTGCCGAGTTCCTCGCGGTGCTCGGCGGCGAACTCGGCCAGCGCCGTCACCAGCGACGGGATCGACGCCTCGGTGGCCTGGACGTCCACCCGCAGCCCGAGTTCGACCGCGGTGGCCGCGGTCGCCGGGCCGATCACGGCGATGACGGTCGTCTCGTGCGGCTTGCCGGCGATGCCGACCAGGTTGCGCACGGTGGAGGAGGACGTGAAGACGACCGCGTCGACCCGCCCGCCCTTGAGGGCCTCGCGGATCGGTGCGGGCGGCGGGGCCGCCCGCACCGTGCGGTAGGCAGTGACGTCGTCGACCTGCCAGCCGCGGTCCTTCACCCCGGCGACGAGCGTGTCGGTGGCGATGTCGGCCCGCGGCAACAGGACGCGGTCGAGCAGGTCGAGCGAGTCGTCGAACTCGGGCCACTCCTCCAGCAGGCCCTCGCTGGACTGCTGGCCGGCGGGCACCAGGTCGGGCCGGATACCGAAGGCGCGCAGCGCGTCCGCGGTGGCCTCGCCGATCGCGGCGACCTTGACCCCGGCGAAGGCGCGGGCGTCCAGGCTGCGCTCCTCGACCTTCTCCTGCACGGCCTTCACCGCGTTCACCGAGGTGAACGCAACCCACTGGTACCGCCCGGAGACCAGGCCCGTGATGGCCCGTTCCATCGGGGCGGCCGTGCGGGGCGGCTCCACGGCGATCGTCGGCACCTCCAGCGGGCTCGCCCCGTGTGCACGCAGGGAGTCGGAGAGGATCGCGGCCTGCTCCTTCGTCCGCGGCACCAGCACGGTCCAGCCGAACAGGGCGCGGGTCTCCCACCAGGACAGCTTGGAGCGGGTCCCGACGACCTGGCCGACCGAGATGACGACCTCGTGCGGCGGGGTGGCGGTCGCGCCGAGCATGGGGGCGGCGTCGGCCTCGATCCGGTCCAGCGTCGAGGTGACGGTGCGCTGGTCGGTGGTGGTGCCGTCGACCGTGACCGCGATCGGGGTGTCACCGGGGCGGCCGTGCTCGACCAGCGCGGTGGCCACCTTGCCGATCTCGGTGGGGCCGGCGGTGATGATCAGAGTGCCGGGCGCCTGCGCCAGGGCGCCCCAGTCGACGTCCCCGTGCGTGGTGGGCAGGCCGAGCCCGCCGAAGCCGGTCGGGGTGCCCAGGCCCAGCGGCGCACCGAAGCCGCCACCGACACCCAGCGGGCCGGTGCCCAGGCCGGACATCGACCGGCTGCCGAGCCGCGGCGCGCCGAACGGCGGCGCGGTGAGCGGGCCGACCGGGTCGCCGGCACCGAACGGCGACCCGCTGTTGACCGAACCCGAGGACGAGAAGACACCCGACGTACTCGCGAAGGTGACCGGGGAGCCGGGGGCCACCCCGGCGTAGGTGGCCACGGCGGCCGACGTGGAGACACCGGGCACCACCCGGTAGGGGATCCGGGCCTTCGCCAGCGACTGGGCGTCCGCGGCTCCGATCCGGGTCAGCCACGGGTCCGACGCGTAGAGGCGGACGACCTTCTCCCCGGCCCGAGCCCGGCTGACGACCGCGGCGGTCGCGGCCTCGGCGTCGCGGACCGGCTTCGGGGCGTCGAGGTCACCGATCCGCAGCACCTCCGCCGACAGCGACTCGACCACGGCGGACGGGACGTCCGGGTCGGCGACGACGACGTCCGCGGCGGCGAGAGTCTCCACGGCGAGGACGGTCAGCAGCCCCGGATCATGGGGTCCGGCGCCCACCAGCGCAACCGGGGACACGGGCTTCTTGGTACGTCGGGTGGCCATGCTCAGCTTGTTCCCATCAGCGTGTGTGCTCCGGCGGACAACAGCTCGTCCGCGAGGCGCTGCCCGAGCGCCTCCGGGTCGACGGCAGAACCGGTGAGTTCGCGCCGCAGGACCCTGCCTCCATCCGGCGCCGAGACCACCGCCCGCAGGCGGATGCCACCCACGGCGGGCGCACCATCGCCGCGCGTGTCCGGGTGCGAGCCGGCTCCTGGAAGGACCTGGGCCAAGGCACCCACCGGAGCGGTGCAACCGGCTTCGATGCCTGCCAGGAAAGCACGCTCGGCTCTGACCGCGACAGAGGACGATGCGTCGTCGAGCACAAACCGTAGCAGCTCGGCGAGTCCTCCATCGATGCCCCGGCCCCGATCTGGTCCGGTCTGATCGGATGCTGGTCCGGCGTCCGGCGTCCGGGCGCACTCGATCGCCAGCGCGCCCTGGCCGGGAGCGGGCAGGATCACCTCGGGCGGGATCACCTCGGTCACGGCGTCCAGCCGGTCGAGGCGCGCCAGGCCCGCGTGCGCAAGGACGACGGCGTCCACCTCGCCGTCGATCGCCTTCTTGATCCGGGTGTCCACGTTGCCCCGGATCGGCACGACCTCGAAGCCGTGGCCGAGCGCGCGCAGCTGCGCCGCCCGCCGCGGCGACCCGGTTCCCACCCGCGCGTCGGGGCCGAGCTCCGCCAGCGTGCGCCCGCCGGGCGACACCAGGACGTCCCGGGTGTCGGCCCGCGGCGGGACGGCGGCGAGCACCAGCCCGGCCGGCGTGGCGGTCGGGAGGTCCTTGAGCGAGTGGACGGCGAGGTCGATCTCACCGGCCAGCAGCGCGTCACGCAGGGCGCTCACAAAGACACCCGTACCGCCGATCTGACTGATCGCCGCCTGGGACCGGTCGCCCTCGGTGACGATCTCGACGAGCTCCACCGGCCGGCCGAGCCGGGCCCGCAGCGTCTCGGCGATCTGCCCCGACTGCGCCAGTGCCAGCGCCGAGCGACGTGTACCCAGCCGCAGTGGCCGGCGCGCCAGCCAGGCGTGCTCCGGCGCGTCGGGCGCTGGGTTCTGCCCTCGGGTCTCAGTCACGTTCTCTCCACCAGATCCAGGTCAGGGGCGGAGACGATGGCTGGCACGTCCCGGGGCAGGTCGAACAGTTCGCGAAGGGCCTCCGCATAGGAATCACCACCTGGCGCCTCCGCGAGCTGCTGCACCCGCACCGTCGGTGCGTGCAGCAGCTTGTCGACCACCCTGCGGACCGTGCCGGAGACCATGTCCCACTCACGGTTGTCAAGATCGGGCATGCGGCTGCGCAGCCGGTCGAGCTCGTCGCGCACCACCGCCGCCGCGTGTGCCCGCAGAGCCACCACGGTCGGGGCGACCCGCTCCGCGCGCCGCCGGTCGAGGAAGCCGGCCACCTCCGCGGCGACCAGCGACCGGACGGCCTCCACGTCGTGGGACACCTGTGCCCCGTCCAGGGCGACCCGGAGGGCCTCGATGTCGATCAGGGTGACCCCGGGCAGCTCCCGCACGGCAGGGTCGATGTCGCGCGGGAGCGCGAGGTCGAGAAAGACCAGCGGGCGGCCGCCGCGGCCCGCCATGGCCGACCGGACCACATCGTGGCCCACCACGAGACCGGACGCACCGGTCGAGGACAGGACCAGATCAGCCCGGCCGATCTCGTGGGCGACGTCGGCCAGGCCGACCGCCCGCGCGTCGTGGGTCTGCGCGACGCGGGCCGCGTGGGCTGGCGTCCGGTTCGCGATGACGACCTCGCCGGCACCGGCCCGGCGCACGGTCTGGGCGGCCAGCGAGCCCACCGCACCCGCACCGATGATCAACACACGGGCACCGGCGAGGGGGGCGGCGTCGCCGCCCGGGTCGACTGGTGCGGTGAGACCGGGGCGCAGCATCTCCTCGACCGCGTCCGCCGGGTCGGTTCCCGGGCCGGCGACGGGTGCGGCCAGCGCGTCCGGGCGGCGGGCCTGCAGGTCGAAGGCGGCCATCCGCACGCCGACCGCGACGATCGAGGCTCCCGCCGCGTCGATGGATGTCTCGGTGTGCGCGCGCTTGCCGACCCGCAGGGCGGTCTGGAACAGCCCGCCGAGGATCCCGCTGGTCACCTCGGCCGCCTGGGCCGCCCGGAACGCCACCCGCACCTGGCCGAGAATCTGCGACTCGCCGACCAGCATCGAGTCCAGCCCGCACACCACCGAGAACAGGTGGCTGACCGCCCGTGCCTCGTGGTGCACGTAGAGGTGGTTCGCGAGGTCGTTCAGCGGCACCCCACACACCCGGCTGAGCTGGTCGGAGATGTCGGCCAGCCCGCCGTGGAAGGTCTCCACCTCGGCGTAGATCTCGGTGCGGTTGCAGGTCGAGAGAACGACCGCCTCGCTGATGTGGTCAGCCGCGACCAGGTCGTGGAGGACCTTCGCCGTCTCGTCCGCGGAGACCGCGGCGAGTTCCAGCAGCGAGGTCGGTGCGGTCCGGTGGTTGAGCCCCACCGCCAGCAGGCTCACTCGGAGTCACCCCCGTGCGCCACTGCGGGTAGCGGCACATCCGGCGCCACCCGTGACGGCGGTGGCACCACCCGACGGGTCATCCGCACGACCTCACCAGCCTCGTCATCCACGGTTGCGCCCGGCCCCGGCCCGCGACCGCCCGCCACGGCGCCGGCGGGCGGGCCGGGCGACGGACGTTTGCGAGCCTCGTGAAAGGAGAGAATCTGCAGTTCCAGGGCAAGGTCGACCTTACGCACATCTACTCCCTCCGGCACCGAAAGCACCGTGGGGGCGAAGTTCAGGATGCTGGTCACGCCCGCTGCGACGAGACGGTCGCAGACATGCTGGGCCGCCGCCGCCGGCGTGCAGATCACGCCGATGGTCACCTGGCAGTCCTCGATGACCGCTTCCAGCTCGTCGACCGGGCGGACGACCACCTCGCCGACCCGCTCACCCACACGGGACGGATCCGCGTCGACCAACGCCGCGATGCGGAACCCACGGGCGTGGAAACCGCCGTACCCGGCAAGTGCATGCCCGAGGTTACCCACCCCCACAAGCACCACCGAGCGGTCTTCGGTCAGGCCAAGCTCGGCCGAAATGCACTCCAGCAGGATGCCCACCTCGTACCCGACCCCACGCGTCCCGAACGAACCGAGCTGCGAGAGGTCCTTGCGGACCTTCGCCGACGTCACCCCGGCGGCGGCGGCCAGAGTGTCCGAGGACACGGTGTGCACCCCACTCTCGCCGAGCGCGGTCAGCACACGTAGGTAGAGGGGCAGCCTGGCGACCGTGGCCTCGGGCATCGACGATCTGCCCGACAGCCGCCCGGCCCCCCGCCGTGGTTGACGCATCCGCGGCTCCCGACATCGTTCGACAGTGCGGGCCGGCTGCTCGGCCCCGTGGACCGGTGGACCGGCGGACCGGTGGCCGTGCCATGCGAGACGGCCCCGCCGGCCTGCACGGATCTGGTCCGTACGGTCACGCCCGGCCCGGCGGTCACGCCCGAACGGCGGGCGCAGCCGGCCCGGCGCTTCGTGCGGCCGACGACCGCGTCTGCGGACCCACAGAGTCTACGACTTCGTGAAGGGATTCACGAAGTACTGAGACCCGTGCGACCGCCACCCCGGCCGGCGGCCCAGGTCGCCCCCTACCGGGCGGAACGCCCCGACCGCCAGGACCACCGGTCGCCGGCGAGCGCCCGGCGCAGCCGCTCTTCCTCGACCCGCCAGTAGCCGTGCTCCCGACCGTCCACGAGAACGACCGGCACCCGGTCCCCGTAGGCGTCGGCAGCGGCCGGGTCGGCATCGACATCGGTCTCCCGCCAGCTGACACCCAGCTCCGCGCCGACCCGCGCGATCACCTGCCGCGCGTCGTCGCACAGGTGACAGCCGGCCCTGGTCAGCAGCTCGATCCGGGTCGTGGCCGCATCGTCGCCGAAGCCGGCGCTGCCGCTGGAACCGGCGCTGGCGCCGGCGCCGCGGTGGCTCGGCCCGGCGCCCGGGGCGGGATCACCGGGCCCGGGAGGATGCTGCCGTTCGGAGTTCGCTGCACGGGCGTCGATCACCCCAGCGACGATAGTGCTTCCGCGGCGCACGGATACCTACCATCGGGTGACGACCCACTGTCCGTCGGCGACCGGCGGCGCATTACGGTACCCGGTCTCCCTGGACGGGCCTCCTGGCTACACTCAGCTACCCGACGGCTATGGTGGTGGCGCCCATCACCGCCCGCGACGTCCTTGCCGGGAGCCCGTATGTGCGCCACTACGCGCCCCTCTCGTCGACGGTCGCGGCACGGGGCAACCGGCATCGTTCATGCCAGGGCTTCTTCCCGGGGAACCGATCCCGCCCGAACCGTCCCCGCCGGAGTTCTTGCCGCCGGAACTGTCACCGCGGCGCCCGCAGCCGGGTGGGGCATCCGACGGACGGCGGCGCGACCGGCCGGGCGCGTGGGCGCCCGGCCGGCGGAGACACCGTGCGCCTGCTGATCGCACCGGCGATCGCGCGCGGCGGGATCGCCGGTGGCGTCGGCGGCCACGTCCCACGTGCCACGCCCGTCCTGGGACGCCTGCTCGCCCTGCTGCCACTGCTCGGTACCGCCGCTGTCATGTCCCGCACAACCGCCGGGGATGCCACCCGCGTCGACGCGTCGGAGCCGCAGCACCCGCCGGAGCCAGCTGGCCGGCCGGACCTGCGGGGACTGCCAGGCCTGGTGGACCGGCCGCAGCCGGCGGCCGTGGCGCGCCCGCCGGACCCGCCGGTGGACGCCGACCTCATCCACCGGGCCCGCCGCGGGGAGCGGGATGCGTTCGGCGAGATCTACGACCGCTACGCCGACTTCGTCTACCGCTTCGCCTTCTATCGTGTCGGCGGCAACCGTGCGGTCGCCGAGGACGTGGTCTCCGAGACGTTCCTCCGTGCGCTGACCAGGATCTCGACCTTCGAATGGCAGGGTCGCGACATCGGCGCGTGGCTGGTCACCATCGCCCGCAACCACATCGTCGACCTCGCCCGCTCGGGCCGGGCCCGGCTGGAGTTCCCGGCTGCCGACCTGTTCGCCACCGCCGAGAGTGGTGTGGGCCTGCGCACGTCCGTCCCGGGGCCGGAGGACACCGTCCTGTCCGCCCTCAGCCTGCGCGACCTGCTCCAGGCCGTCAGCTCACTGGGCTCGGAGCAGCGGGAATGCGTCACGCTGCGGTTTCTCGAGGGGTTGTCGGTGCGCGAGACCGCACAGGCGATGAACAAGAAGGAGGGGGCGGTGCGGGCACTGCAGCTACGGGCCGTGCGTGCCCTTGCCCGCAGCCTGCCCACGTCACGTGGAGACTGACAGCGGGCCGGCGCTGGCTTCCCGGGGCTGCCGGGGTCGTAGGCTGACGGCGCCGCCCACGGGCTCGGGCAGCCGGATCTCCTCCGGCGCCCGCAGGCGGGCATGCCACGATTCTACCGAAAGGATCGAACATGCGTTCCAGCGTCGAACGGCGTTCCCTTCCCGGCGTGAACGCCGGGGCCTCCATGCCGCGAGCCCGATGACATGAGGGTGCGACGGCGCAAGGATCATCTGCACGGCCGCGAGGCGGCGGAGGCGGCCGCCACGGCCGCTTTGAAGGTTGCCGCCGAGGAGGTGGCGAAGCCCCCGCCGGACGAGTCCGCCGCGGCCTTCTTCGACGTCGACAACACGATGATGGCCGGCGCTTCGATCTTCTACTTCGCCCGCGGCCTGGCCGCACGCGACTTCTTCGACTCCCGGGACCTGCTCAAGTTCGGCTGGCAGCACATCAGCTACCGGGTGCGCGGCCTCGAGGACCCGAACGGCATGCGGGACGCCCGTGAGGCCGCGCTCGCCTTCGTCGCCGGGCGCGACGTCACCGACATCGTCCGCTACGGCGAGGAGATCTACGACGAGCGGATGGCGCAGCAGATCTACTCGGGCACGCACGCCCTGGCCCAGCAGCACCTCGATGCCGGGCAGCGGGTCTGGCTCGTCACCGCGACCCCCGTCGAGCTGGCGTCCATCATCGCCCGGCGGCTGAACCTCACCGGCGCGCTGGGCACCGTCAGCGAGGTCGCGGACGGCTGTTACACCGGGCGCCTCGTCGGCGAGCCGCTGCACGGGCCGGCCAAGGGCGCGGCCGTGCAGGCACTGGCCGAACGCGAGGGACTCGATCTGTCCCGGTGCTGGGCCTACTCGGACTCGATCAACGATCTGCCGATGCTCTCGCTTGTCGGGCATCCGGTGGCCATCAACCCGGATCCCGACCTGCGCGCGGTCGCCAGGGAGCGGGACTGGCTGATCAAGGACTTCCGCACCGCCCGCAAGGCGGCCAGGATCGGCATCCCGACGGCCGCCGGGCTCGGCGCCCTCGGCGGCGGCGTGGCCGCCGGCATGGCGCTGCGCCGCCGCTACGGCGGAGCCTGACGAGGCTGCCCACCGGGCCGGCTCGGGGTGGGGCCCAGGCTGAGACCGGGGCCGGGCCGGCCTGACCGCTTACCGGGGGTGTTCGGCCGCCGGGTGACACCGGTGTCGGAAACTGGCCCCGACCATCGCCCGGGACGTCCCGACGACCGTCACGCCCGCCGGACCGGAACGGCGCCCAGGCACGGCAAACCCGTCTGACGCGCACTGGCAGCCAACGCCGGGACGTCCGCACCCTCCTACCGGGCGGACGGGGCGGCCCGCCGGACCGGTCCCACCGCCCCCGCGGCGGCCCTCAGGGCCGCCGCCAAGCCGCCGACCAGCCGTTCTCCGACCTCTCCGGAGCCGGGTCGCGCCGAGCATCGGCGGCAGCGGGCAGTTGTGTGGACGACGGAAACTAAGGGGCTCGCCGTGGCCTCTACTTTCCGAGGCCTTGCGGAATGCCCACCTCCGCCACCGTCAAGGTATCTCCCAGAAAGACCACCGAAAGGTGGTCTCGCCAGGCGAACGGTCAGCCCAGCCCCTCGCCCAATGTGTCAGTGATGTCAGATTCCAGCCGCTACCAGATCGGCGCCGCCGCACTGTCGCCGCCAGCCGACGTCCCACCGGTGCCACGCACTGCGGCCAGCCACCGTCATGGCCGCACCGCTGCCGCCCCCCTGAACCCACCGTTCCCCTCGGGACCCGTCAGCACATCCGCCCGCCACATCACCAGGCCAGGTCACCGGGTTCCGCCTTCGACCGGGCGACACGAGACCGGGGATCGGCACGCGAGAATCTGGCACCACTGACACCTTTCACCGCGGGTTCAGGTCCCACTGCGGCTTGATGGCATTCCTGGAGCCCGCGGTGAGCGGGTGAACAACCCGGCTCGACGGGTCGCCGGCGTACCGTCCACCGCCGTCACCGTCCGCACGACATCCACCAGCCTTCGGCGGCCAGGCAACCCGCGCCTGCGCGTCACCTCGACCCGACGATCATGACCTTCGACGGGACGTCGGCAGGTGGCGCAGACCCGTTTTCCAACACCGGTGCCACCGTGGCCGACATCGCCTGGCGGGCCGCGGGCACGGCCTCCGCCCGGCCCCGCCCGCCGGGCGCGTGGGTCAGAAGAACACCGAGCGGCGCTGCATCAGCAGGCCGTACAACGTGTGCTGGATCGTCTCCCGGATGCGGTCGGTCAGCTCGAAGACGAGCATCGGGTCGTCGGCCGCGGCCGCCGTGTAGCCGGCCGTGTCCACCGGCTCACCGAACTCGATGATCCACTTGCTCGGCAGCGGGACAAGACCGAGCAACCCCAGCCACGGGAACGTCGGCGTGATCGGCAGGTACGGCAGCCCCAGCACCCGCGCCAGTGTCCGGGAGTTGCCGATCATCGGGTAGATCTCCTCCGCGCCCACCACGGTGCACGGCACGATCGGCACCCCGGTCCGCAGCGCAGCCGAGACGAAACCGCCGCGGCCGAACCGCTGCAGTTTGTACCGCTCGCTGAACGGCTTGCCGATTCCCTTGAAGCCCTCCGGCCACACCCCCACGAGGTGGCCGGCACCGAGCAGCCGCTCGGCGTCCGCCTGGCAGGCCAGGGTGTTGCCCGTCTTGCGGGCCAGCGGCGCGAGGAACGGCACCGCGAAGACCAGATCTGCGGCGAGCATCCGCAGGTGTCGGTGGGCCGGATGGTGGTCGAGGATGGCCACGGCGGTCATCAGCGCGTCCATCGGGATCGTGCCGGAGTGGTTCGAGACCACCAACGCCCCGCCCTCGTCCGGAATGTTCTCCAGCCCCCGGGTCTCGACCCGGAAGTAGCTGCGGTAGATCGGCCGCAGCAGCGGCGCCACGACATGCTCGGTCAGATCGACGTCGAAACCGTGCTCGTCCACGGTGTACTCGCCGGTGATGCGGCGGCGGAGAAAGGCGAGCATTTCGGCCAGCGCCCGCTCCAGATCCCCGGGATCGGCGGCTCGTTCCTCCGCATCGGCATCGGCCTCGGCATCGAATCCGCCATCCGCGGCGGTAGCGGCGGTAGCGGCGGTATCAGTATCGGTATCGAATCCGTCCTCGGCACCGAGCCCGCTCTCCGCCCCGAACTCGAACTCCGGCCCGAGCTCGGGCGCCGGGCGGGGCGATGGCTCCGCCGTCACTGCGGCAGCGGGCCGGGTCGTGGCCCTGTCCTTCCCGCCTCGCGCGACGCGGGAGCCGTTCGCCCGACGCGAGCCGACCGCCCCGTTCGCTCTGGCTGCACCGCCGACCGGTCTGCTCCGCCGGCCCGATCCGTTCGACCCGGCGGACCCGGCGGACCCGGCGGACCCGTTCGATCTCGGCGATCTCGCCGGTCTGGGCTGGTCTGACTGGCCCGCTCCCCCGGCCGGCAGGTCGGACCTCCCCGGCGTGGCCGGGCCGGTACGTCCCTGCGGCGGCATACGTCCCTGCGGCGGCATCGGCACATCGGCCTCTCTCCCCGGCTCTCCGGGCTGGCCGCCCATCAGGATGCCCCGGCGGACCGGCGACCGGCGAGCGCGCCGCGAAGGCCGTGCTCCACCCGTGTGACCAGGTCGTGGTCAATGGTGAACCGCAGCTGCCGGTGCCGCACGAAACTGTCGAACGTCGCGACGGTCGAGTACCGCGGGACGTAGCCGAAAACCTCCTTGAGCCTGGTGGTGTCCACCGCGCGCCCGTGCGCGAGGAACCCGAGCTGTTCGGAGGAGAAGTCGACAAGCCGCAGCCGGCGCGCGATGTTGCCCAGCGAGCCGACGGCCGGGAAGGGTACCGGCAGCGGCGGTCGCCCGGCCCGCCGGATCGCCTGGGACAACAGCAGGACGCCGTCGCCCGCCACGTTGAATGTCCCGGCGTGGTTCTCGCTGGCGGCCTTCAGCAGGACGGCCATCGCGTCGTCGGCGTGCAGAAGCTGGATGCGCGGGTCGAATCCGAGAACGGTGGGGACCACCGGCAGGTCGAGATACCGGGCGAGCGGCGTGTCGACCCCGGGGCCCAGCACGTTCGCCAGCCGCAGCACCGTCACCGCGATGTCGGGACGCCGCCGCCCGAAGCCGCGGACGTACCCCTCGACCTCGACGGCGTCCTTGGCGTACCCACCGCCGGGGAATCCGCGCGGCTCCATCTCCTCGGTGAACAGCGCCGGGTCCCGCGGCGACGAGCCGTAGATGGACGTCGTCGACTTGACCACCAGCTTGCGGACCCCGGGGGCCTTCTGGCAGGCGGCGAGGAGCTGCATCGTCCCGATGACGTTGATCTCCTTCATCGCCGTCCGCCCGCCGGCGCCGAGCGGTGTCGCCAGCACGCTCAGGTGCAGCACGGTGTCGATCTCCGCGGTCGAGACGACCTTGGCGATCAGCGGATTGCGGATGTCCACCCGGACGAACTGGGTGCGCCCGAGATCCTCCGTCGGGGCGATCGTGTCGACCCCGACGATGTCGACGATCTCCGGGTCAGCGGCGAGCGCCGCCGCGACCTGAGCCCCCAGGGGACGCGACACCCCCGTCACAAGAACGCGACGTGGCCTCATGGACGCCTCCCGCGCAGAACTCTCCGAGGTCGACCAGCGGCCGGCCCTGCGGGTCATCGTACGCCGCGCGCGACCCCCTTAGCTGCACAGCGTCACAACCAGCCACCAGAGGCGCTACTTAGCGTAGCGTAAGGCCGATCGGGATACCCGAACCACCACCTGCGCCCACGGATGTCAGAACCGCTGGACCGCCTGGGGCCTCACCGCAGGCCGCGCGCCGCGGCGACGGCGGTGGCCGTCCGCGGGCCGGTGCGGGGCACCTGCGCGACCACGACGGAGTCTCCGCGCCGCAGCCGGAGCACCTCGGCCGCCCGCCCGCAGTTCACCGCGATCATGACCTGGCGCAGGGCGTCCTCGCAGAGCGCCAGCTCGCCGGCGGCGACCTCGCCGTAGGTGTGGGCGAAGGGCATCGTGTTGAGCCGCGCGTCGGCCCGCACCTCGACGCGGTCGCCGAGCAGGATGCCGGCCGCCTCGAGCTCGGCGCGGGTCATGTTCAGGGACAGGTTCCCGAAGTGGTCCACCGACACCACCTCGCCGTGGACGTGGTCGTCGTCCACATGGCAGGTACGCGGCTCGACCGAGACGAGCTCGGCGACGTCGAGCCGCGGGCCGACGTCCGCCGGGGAGAGCCCGGTGGCGAGCCGTGCGGCGACCGGCGCGTACACGTCGCGGCCGCGGAACACCGCGGTCGGCAGCGGCAGCCACAGGTCCGGGTTGGAGATCTCGTAGGCCTCCTCGGCACCACCGAGGAGCTCCCAGCCAAGCGAGGCAACGCCGTTGTCCGGCACGACGAACAGCGACCCGTCCGCGGAGCGGACGACGATGCCGCGGGTGTAGCCGCTGGCGTCGAGCTGCTCGACCACGATCAGGTGAATGCCGGACGGGAGGTAGCCGATGGCGCCGACGAGGGTCACCGCGGCCTGGCCGACGTCCTGCGGCTCGATCGAGTGGCACAGGTCGAGGACCCTGGCCTCCGGCGCGTGCCTGGCGATGATGCCGTGGCAGACGCCGACGCAGGCGCCGTCCACCCCGTAGTCCGACATGAATGTGATCCACGCGCTGGCCATCGAACCCCCTGTGCCTGGCCGGCGCCGTTGCCGGCCACCCGACCAGCGTGCCATACGCTCACGGAGCAAGCACGAAGGAGCACACGGAGTGAAACGGAGACGTTACATGAGGGTGCGCGGGCGCCCGCAGTACGGGGTCGAGCCCGGCGACCAGAACATTCCGCGCAGCAGCGGCCGGCGGCGTCGGCGGTGACCGGCACCCGGCATCACCGGCACCCGGTACTCGCCCGCCCCCGCCGCCCGCGGCCCGCTACTTCTTGTTGCGGCGCTGAACCCGTGTGCGCTTGAGCAGCTTGCGGTGCTTCTTCTTGGCCATCCGCTTGCGACGCTTCTTGATTACTGAACCCACGAACCCGACCGATCTGTTGACGAAGTTTTTCCGAGCGAGCCTACCCGCCGGAACCCTGCTGCCCGGCAACCGGTGCACCTTCGCAGCGGACGTCGATGCCGAGCTGGCACATGTCAGGAGGCGCCGAGCTCGCGGGAGCGGGCGCACGCCGCCTCCACCGCGTCCAGGACGGCTGCCCGGACACCGCCCCGGTCCAGCTGGCGCAGCGCCGCGATCGTGGTGCCGCCCGGCGAGGTGACCGCCTCGCGCAGCAGGGACGGATGCTCGTTCCCACCAGCACCACCAGCACCACCCGCGCCTCCGGGACCGGGCGCGTCGCGCAGCATCCGCGCGGAGCCGGCGGCGGTCTGCACCACCAGCTCGGCCGCGAGTGCCCGCGGGAGCCCCAGCAGCACCCCGCCCTCGATCATCGCCTCGATCAGGTAGAAGAAGTAGGCCGGGCCGCTGCCGGAGAGTGCCGTGACCGCGTCGAGCTGGGCCTCGCTCACCCGCACGACCCGCCCGACCGGGCGCAGCATCTCCTCGACGGCGGCGAGGTGCTCGTCGCCGGCCCCGGGGCCGGCGCACAGGGCCGACATCGCCTCGTCCACGAGCAGCGGGGTGTTCGTCATGACCCGCACGACGGCGGTCCCCGGCGGCATCCGCTCGGCGACGAAGGCGGACGTCACGCCGGCCGCCACCGAGACGACCAGCGCCCCGGGCCGCACATGGTCGCGGATCTCCGCCAGCACGGAACCCATGTCCTGTGGCTTGACGGCCAGGACGACGACCTCGGCCTCGGCCACCGCGGCCGGCGGGTCGACCACCTTCACACCGAACGACGCAGCGATCTCCGCGGCCCGACGCTCGTCCCGCTCCGCCGCGAGCACGTCGGACGGCGCCCGCCCGGCCCGCAGCAGGCCGGACAGCAGCGCGCCACCGAGCCGACCCACCCCGACGATCGCGAGAACGCTCCTGCCCTGCACAGATCACTCCCTCAGCTCCACCGCCCGCCACCTGCCAGCCGGGCAGCGGCGCCGCCGGTGCAGGCTACGACCTCCCGGACCCGCGCGTTCCCACAGCGTTCCTACCAGCCCTCGCCCGCACCGGGCATCGGCCCGAACAGCGGGTCGGGCTCGGCTGCCGGGCGGCCGGCCCGCGCACCGCGGTCACCCGTCGGCGGCCCCGCCGCATGGTCCCGGTCGGCGGGTGCCGGCGTCCGGCCCGCGTGCCCGTACACCGGCTCCTCACCGTAGTGGCCGTGCTGCCCGTGGCGGCCGGGCTCGTGCCCGGGAGGCGGACTCGGGCGGCGCCCTGCTTCGGCGCCGGGGTCGGCGATCGCAGGCAGGCGCAGGTTCATGGTCTCGCCGACCACAGTGGCTCCGGCCGCCCGCGGGTCGGCCGGTGCCGGGGTCACGCCGACGCCGACGCGGGTGTCCGGCCCGCCGCGCAGCGCCGGGTAGGCGGCCCAGTCCGGCACGGGTGTCGGCTCGCTCCAGCCGCCCGGGCGACCGGAGCCCACCGCGGGCCCGTGCTCGTACACCGGCGGACCGTCCGGGCGGTCGTAGGTGACCGAGCCGGGACGCGGCCCCCCGAAGTCGGTGGCACCGGGTGCGCCCACCCGGTCGCGGCGGTCGGCCTGCGGCGGCACCTGGCGGGGATCCCGGTCGCGCAGGGGGTAGCCCTCATCCACCCAGTCGACGTCCGCCTCGGCCCAGGACTGCGTGCCCACCGGCTCCGGTTGGCGCGGCTCCCTCGGCCCTGGCACACCCCGGGGATCCAGCGGCTCCCGCGGATCCGGCAGGTCGGCCAGCTCCGGCAGGTCCGACAGCTCGGGCAGGTCGACCAGATCCCGTCCGCCACGCTCGCCGGCCGGCCGGCCGCGGTCCGTCCGGTCGCCATGGTCCGTCCGGTCACCACGGTCCGTCCGGTCACGACGATCCATCCGGTCGTCCCGGCCCGGCCGGTCGCCGTCACCGAGGCTGACCGGCGGGCGGGCAGCCTCGTCGGCGGCGGGACGGGCCGGGCCGCGCGGGGTGTCCGACCACTTCGGCCGGCGGGCCTGGATGGGCTTCTCGACAAAGGAGTTCACCACGTAGGCGGTGATGGTGGTGGCCACGGCGGCGACGAAAACCGCGGGCCACAGACCGATCCGGGGCACGAGCTGGCCTGCCGCGGCCGAGATGAAGGGGTAGTGCCACAGGTAGATGGTGTAGGTCATCTTCCCGAGCCAGGCCATCTTCGGATGGCCGAGCAGGCGCACCCAGGTGGCGTCCCGGTTCACGTCGGCGCCGATGATCAGGATGGCGCCGAGGACGGCGGTCGGCACGTAGGCCGTGTAGTCGATCCAGTTCGGGTCGTGCGCCTCCTTGGACGGCCCCAGGAAACAGAGGAGCAGCATCACGATCGCGGCCGGCAGGCCGAGAGCGCCGAGCCGGCGGCCCGTCGTCCAGCGCCCGACCGCGGCGCGCGTGGCCGCGGAGGAGGCACCGCGGCTCCGGTCGCCACCGGAGCGGTCGGCCGCCGCCCTCTGCCCGCCCGTACCGGGCTTCCCTGCGGCGGCGTCGTCCCGACTGGCCGGGCCGGCAAGGGCCCGCAGGCGGTTGTCCCGCCAGACCGCGACCAGGGCGCCGATGAGCAGCGGCGCGATGTGGGTGTCGGCCGCCAGGTAGATCCGGGTGCGCGGGGCGCCGTTCGCGGCGAGGACGTACGTCCAGCCCAGGACGATGCCGATCGACGCGATCAGGAACACGAGCAGGTAGGGCCGCAGTCGTGCCGACCGTGCGAACAGCACGAACGCGAACGGCCAGACCAGGTAGAACTGCTCCTCCATCGACAGTGACCAGACGTGGGCCAGCCAGCGGCCGCCGCCCTCCGGGTGGGCGACCTTGTACCAGTTGTTGACGTTGAAGAAGGCGCTCAGCGCGCTTTTGATGTACTCGTTGCGGTAGGCGATGTCGTCCCACTTGAAGACGACCGTCACGGCGAGACCGACGAGCAGGTAGAACCACATCCCCGGCATCAGCCGGAACGCCCGCCGCACCAGGAAGCGCCCGATCGAGACGGTGCCCGTCCGGGCCTGCTCGGCCACCAGCAGGGTCGTGATCAGGAAGCCGCTCAGCACGCAGAACATGTCCACGGCGACGTTGCTGGCGTGGATCGCGCCCATGTGGCCGGCGAGGATGATGTAGATGCAGACGACGCGCAGGCCGTCGAGCGCCGGGTTGTAGGCGAACTTCGCCGCGGCGGTTGCCTCCGCGGCGCTCGCGCGCCTCGACGCCGGCACCCCGGGAACCCTCGACACTCCGGACACTCCAGACATTTCGGGCATAGCGCGGCGCCGACCTCCAGGACGCCCAGAGCCCGGCGGGCCGTCGGTCACAGACCGGGAACCGGCTCTCACGATCGCGCGTCTCCTCGTCCAGCCAGGGAGACCGCGGCGAACCGGGCAGGGGCACCCCGGCCATCCCTGGACAGTCGTCCATCCACGGCCGGGGAGGAGTCGACCGCCCCGCCATCCGCGGACAAGGTCACGACCGACAAGTCGGCCAGAAACCCACGAACCAGCAAAACGATAGCGGACGCCCTTTATCAGACATTCACCTACGTGCCTGCCGGACCGCCACACCGGAACGCCAGGACCTCGGCATCAAGCGGCCACCGGCGGTCGGGCCCGGGCGCGCGGGCACGGGCGCGCGGATGCGGGCAGCGCGACCCTCAGGGGAGCCGGGCGACCACCAGCACCGTGCGGAAAGGCTCGATGATCATGCCGTCCGGGAAGGAGCGCAGCAGCGAACGGCGCTCGGCGGCGAGGAAGTCCTCGAGCCGGTCACCGATCGCGGCGACGAACGACTTCGAGCGCAGCCACGTCTCGTACAGATCGAGGTCGATCTCCCGGTGCCACCGACAGGTCACGGTGACAACCTCGGCGAACAGCCCGGTCCAGCGCAGCTCCTCGGCGAAGGGACGGCTGCGGTAGTCCCGGGTGTAGCCGGGGCTCATCGCCTCCAGCCTGTCCTGCTGACGCTGGTACCAGTGGAAGTCCTCGGCGTCGACGTCGTTCCACCACATGGCGAGCGAGCCGCCCGGACGCAGCACCCGAGCCGCCTCCGCCGCGGCGGCGGGCACCCCCACCCAGTGCCAGGCCTGGGCGTAGGTGACCAGGTCGGCACAGGCATCGCGCAACGGCAGTGCCTCCCCGTCCCCCCGGACCACGGGCAGATCGGGGCTGTGCCGCCGCAGCCGGTCGAGCATCACCGGGCCCAGGTCGACGGGCAGGACCCGGGCGCCGCGGGCGAGCATCGCCCGGGTGGCGATCCCCGTCCCGGCACCGACATCGACGACGCCGGCCCCGGCGACGGGACGCCCGGCCAGCATCTCCAGATCGACGAAGAGCTGGTCGGGATAGCTCGGCCGAGCCTGGTCATAGGCGTCGGCCAGCGGGTCGAAGAGTGATCCGGGGCTCACGCACCGATAGTGGACCTATCCGGCGGCCCGCGTCACGTCGCCGACGGGACGCCGGCCGGGGCGGCCAGGTTGAGCCGGGTGAAGGCCAGCGCCTCCGCGAGGTCGGCCTCCCGCTGGTCACGCGACTCCGCCCGGCGGGTGTTGATCTCGACGACGACGGTGCCGTCGAAACCGTTCACGGCGAGCCGCTCCAGCAGCGCGGCACACGGCTGGGTGCCGCGGCCGGGGACCAGGTGCTCGTCCTTGGCCAGCCCGGTGCCGTCGGCCATGTGGATGTGGGCGAGCCGGTCGCCGAGGTGGTCCGCCATCGCCATCGCGTCCGACCGGGAGACGCTGGTGTGGGAGAGGTCGAGCGTGACATGGCGGTACTCGTCGTCGACGGGGGACCAGTCGGGCGCGTAGGCCGAGACCTCGCGGCCCCGCGCGCGCAGCGGGAACATGTTCTCCACCGCGAAGCGGACGTCGGTCTCCCCCGCCATCCGATCGATGCCCGCGACGAACTCGCGGGCGTAGTCCCGCTGCCACCGGAACGGGGGGTGCACGACGACCGTGGGTGCCTCGAGCGCCTCGGCCACCGAGCGCGCGCGCTGCAGCTTGGCCCACGGGTCGGTGCCCCACACCCGCTGGGTCAGCAGCAGGCAGGGCGCGTGCACGGCCAGGATCGGGATGCCGTGGTAGTCGCGGAGCCGTCGCAGCGCCTGCGGGTCCTGGCTGACCGGGTCCGTCCAGACCATGATCTCGACGCCGTCGTAGCCGAGCCGGGCCGCCATCTCGAACGAGGTGGCCGTCGACTCCGGGTACGTGGACGCCGTGGACAGCGCGATCAGCCCACCGGACCCCGGCCGGGCGGCCGACCCGCCCGGCGCCAGACCCGATCTCACACCTGGTCGCCCACCTGGCGTCCACACGCCTGGCCTTGGAACACCTGGCGTCGGAACACCTGGCGTCGGACCTGATGTCACACCCGGCGTGGTCTCCTGCCGTGGCGTGACGAGGCCGGCTGGTGGCGCCGGCGGCGGGGTTGTCTCCGCCGTCGGTGCCACCGGCGCCGACCGCCTCCTGGCACCGCGTGGCTGCACGTCGACTCCCTGTCAGAACCTGGGGCGCAGGCTGCCGGACGGCTCGCCGCACGGGGCCCGCCCCGGACCGGTGAGGAACCGGTCCCTCCATCCAGGCTAGGCCATACTCCGCGGACCACCGTCGGCGAGAGTCATCCCCCCGCGACGGGCGGGAGCGCGCGCGGGCCGTCCAGACCGGAGGTCAGCAGGTCGAGCCGGCGCAGGATCACCCCTTCGCGCAGGGCCCAGGGGCAGATCTCCACCTCGTCCAGGTTGAGCAGGTCAAGAGCCTCGGAGGCGACGACGGCGCCAGCGATCAGCTGGCCTGCCCTCGACACGGACACTCCGGGCAGGGCCGCGCGCTCCGCCACCGACATCCGGCACACCCGGGCGGTGACGTCCACCAGGTCGGCCCGGCGCAGCACCCGCCGCACGTACGGGCCCCGCCCGTACGGCTCCGCGCCGGCGATCCGGGCCAGCGAGCGGAACGTCTTCGACGTCGCCACGGCCCGGGTCGGCTCCCCGACGCTGTAGAGCGAGCCGACGACCGGAGCGATCTGCGCGCGGACGTAGCGCCGCAGCTCGCTCAGCTCGGCCCGCTTGGGTGGGTCGTTCTCGCCCAGCCAGTTCCTGGTCAGCCGGCTCGCGCCGAGCGGGAGGGAGGCGACGACGTCCGGGTCCTCGTGCATCCCGGCGCCGATCTCCAGCGAGCCGCCGCCGATGTCGAGGGCGAGCAGGCGACCCGCGCTCCAGCCGAACCACCTACGGACCGCCAGGAAGGTGAGACGCGCCTCGGCCTCGCCCGGCAGCACTGTGACCGACAGCCCGGTGTCAGCCCGCAGGCGGGCGAGGACGGCGTCCCCGTCCGGCGCCTCGCGGACCGCCGACGTGGCGAACGCCACAAGGTCGACCACGTTCAGGTCCTGTGCGTGCGTCCGCAGCTCGTGGATGCAGTCGGTCAGCGCGCGTTCACCGGTGTCCGACAGGCGGCCTTCACTGTCGAGCAGCTCGACGAGCCGCAACGGCACCCGCACGCTCGCGGCCGGCTGCGGCTGGCCACCACGGTGCGCGTCGACCACCAGCAGGTGGACGGTGTTCGAGCCGATGTCGATGACGCCGAGCCGCATGGGGCCATGCGTGTGCGCGGACGCCCCCCGCGCGCTGGTCCTGTCCAACTCCCCCACCTGCCCCGCCTCGACCGCGTCGGGCTGCGTGGGGGCCGTGACCGCAAACGCGGCCGGAACCGCGGCCGGGACTTCAGCCGCGGCCGGAGTCTCGGCGTCCGCCACGGGCAGGCCCCAGCGTGGTTCCGGCGGCTCGGGCAGGTCGATGTCACCGGCGCCGGGACCCCGGCGAATCAGGGTGGGCCTCAACCGCACTGCCGACCACCTGCCCGGACAGCCATGGCCGCGCCGCCGCTGCGACCCGCTGCCCCTCGACCCGCCAGCTCTCGACCCGCTTCCCCACGACCTGTTGCCCCACGACCCTGTGCCACCGAGCTGGTCACCCCCTGTGTATGCCCTTGCTGACGTCCCGTGACCAGTACGCCGCGCAGCGGGTCAGCCCCGGAATCCCGACCGCTCCGGGGCGTCCGTCGACGGTAGTGCCGCTGCCGCGGCCGCCCGGGAGGGGGAGGGGATCAGGGCTCGAACTTGTAACCAAGCCCACGTACGGTCACCAGATGGCGCGGCACCCCCGGCTCCGCCTCGATCTTGGTTCGTAGTCGCTTCACGTGGACGTCCAGCGTCTTGGTGTCTCCCACGTAGTCCGACCCCCAGACCCGGTCGATCAGCTGTCCGCGGGTGAGGACCCGGCCGGCGTTGCGCAGGAACATCTCCAGCAGCTCGAACTCCTTGAGCGGCAGCGCCACCTGGTCGCCGTCGACCGTCACGACGTGGCGCTCGACGTCCATCCGCACCCGGCCGACCTCCAGCGTGGTGTCGGAGATCTCCTCGGTCTCCACCCGGCGTCGCAGCACCGCGCGGATCCGCGCGACGAGCTCGCGCGCCGAGAACGGCTTGGTGACGTAGTCGTCCGCGCCCAGCTCGAGGCCGACCACCTTGTCGATCTCGCTGTCCCGCGCGGTGAGCATGATCACCGGCACGGTCGAGCGGGCCCGCAGGGTCCGGCAGACCTCGGTGCCGGAAAGGCCCGGCAGCATCAGGTCGAGCAGAATGAGGTCGGCCCCGCGGCGGTCGAACTCGGCCAGCGCGCTCGGCCCGTCGCCGACGACCGCGACCTCGAAGCCCTCCCGCTCCAACATGAACGACAACGCATCGGAGAAGGACTCCTCGTCCTCGACCACGAGCAGCCTGGTCACCGTCACGCTCCCTGTCTTTCTTTCCCTCGTCCGCCGGGATCTCCGGGGACGACATCGACGTGCCACGCGGTGTCGCGCCGCGCGGCCTGCGCCGTCGGAGCGGCTCGGCGCCGGGAACAGGGGCCACCGCGAGAAGGCCGGTCGAAACCGGCGGTCAGGTCAGCCCGCGCTGCCGCCGCCGCCGCGACCGGCCGAGGAGACATCCGGCGCCGCCGGCTGACCTGTCTGTGACGTCCGGTCGCTCCCGGACGGTCCGCGCACAGTGTCCAGCACCGCGGTGCCGCTGTACCCCGAATCAGCACGATCACCGTTACCGACGCGATCAGCGCGCACCGCACGTTCGGCACCGCCGCCGCGGGGCACCGGCTCGTCCGCGCCGGACGGCAGCCGGAGCGTGAAGGTCGAGCCGCGGCCCTCCGCGCTCCACACACTCACCGAACCACCGTGATTGGTCGCGATGTGCTTGACGATCGCCAGGCCGAGACCGGTTCCGCCGGTCGCCCGGGAACGCGCCGGGTCAGCCCGATAAAAACGCTCGAAAACCCTTTCGAGGTCCTTCTCGGCAATGCCGATGCCTTCGTCGGCGACGGAGATCTCGATTGTTTCCGCGACCCGCCGGACACCGAGCACGACGCGGGTACCGCGGGGTGAGTAGCTGATCGCGTTGTCGAGCAGGTTGGCGACCGCGGTCACCAGCTGGCCCTCGTCGCCGCGCACCCGCAGCCCACCTGCGCCGATGACGGCGACGGAGATCTCCTGGGCCTGGGCGTTGAACCGGTTCCGGTCGACAGCCTCGGCGAGGACGACGGACACCGGCACCGGCGCGAGCTCCGGCATGGGATCGGCTCCCTGCAGCCGCGACAGGTCGATGATCTCCTGGACCAGGCGGGCCAGCCGGGCCGACTCGTGCGTCATCCTCGAGGCGAAGCGGCGGACGGCGACAGGGTCCTCGCTGGCCGCGCCCACCGCCTCCGCGAGGATGTGGAGCGCTCCGACGGGCGTCTTGAGCTCGTGGCTGACGTTGGCGACGAAGTCTCGCCGCACGGCCTCGACCCGCCGGGAGTCGGTGATGTCGTCGAGGAGCACCGAGACGTACCCGCTGTCACCGAGCGGCCGGGCGTAGGCCCACACCGCGAGCGTGGTCTGGTCCGGTCGCGCCCTGGTGAGTGGCGGTTCCGGCACCGGCGGCAGATCGAGCTGGCGGTTACGCTCCGCACCGGCCAGGCGGCAGGCGATGACGAGGTCCGCCACCTCCATGACGCCGAGCCGGTCCCCGTCCACGACGCCCATCCGCCGCGCGGCCGAGTTGACCAGCACGACGACGTCCTCGGTGTCCACCACGACCAGCCCGGAGGGCAGCCCCGCGATGACCTGCCGGACAAGCGCGGGCGGCAGCGAGTGCGGGCCGGTCATCCCCGCCGCGGGACGGCGCCCCGACACCGGAACCGAGCCGCTCCCCTCCGCCTGGTCATCATGCAGGTCCTGGTCAGGCCGCTGCGCGGTCACCGGGTCCGCTCCCCGCCGGCCAGATCCGGGCCGGTCCGATCCGGGCCGGTCCGTTTCGCTGTGCCGGCCTGCCTCGCCGCTGCGCCACCCCACACCACGACCGTTTCACAGCGACGGGCAGCACCATGGGGGGTGCCCGACCGGTCACCGGTAGCACAACCCCCGGGAAACGAAAGATGACCAGGAGTCAGCACAACACCCGACCTGTCCGCCACGTGCCGAATGCTAGGCCCCACCAGGTCGTCCGCGCTTTGCCACGCAATGATTCACCGCCGATGGTCGCCAGCTGTTCATCCGGCCTATCGTCGATGTTCACCGGGCGGCGACAGCTGCGCTTCATCGTCGGACGTCAACCCCCGAGGACCACCGAACGACTGTGATCGAATGGTGCTCCGAACCTCCCCGAGATGTAAGGAGCTGTCTGTGCGGGACGTCTTTCAGGAAGAACTGGAGAGCATCAACCGGTCACTCATAGAGATGACCAACATGGTTGCCTCCGCCATGGCCCGCGCCACGACCGCACTCCTCGACGCCGATCTGCAGCTGGCCGAGAACGTGATCAGCGCCGATGAGACGGTCGACCTGCTCCGCAACGAGATCGAGGAGCGCGCGTTCGACGTGATGGCGCGCCAGGCGCCGGTCGCGACCGACCTGCGGATGATGGTCACCACCCTGCGCATCGTGGCTGACCTGGAGCGGATGGGCGACCTCGCCCTCCACGTGGCCAAGGTCGCGCGCCGCCGCTACCCCGGGCGCGCGGTTCCGCCGGAGCTGCACTCCACGATCCTGCAGATGGGCCAGGTCGCCCAGCGCATCGTCGCCAAGGCCGGATCGGTGATCGCCAGCAGCGACGCCGAGCTCGCCAAGGAGCTCGAGGCCGACGACGACGCGATGGACAGCCTGCACCGCGCCCTGTTCCACGTGCTGATCGAGAAGCCCTGGACGCACGGCATGGAGGCGGCGATCGACATCACCCTCTGCGGGCGCTACTACGAGCGGTACGCCGACCACGCCGTGTCGGTGGCCCGCCGGGTCATCTACCTGGTCACCGGAGAGAAGCCGGCCTGACCGAAGTCGGCCCGAACCCAGCCGGCCGACCCGAACCCGGCCGTCAGCGGGCCGAGCTGACCAGCCAGGGGCAGGCCAGCTCCGCACGCTCCGATACCTTCTGTCTTCTGTCTTCTGCTGTCCTCTACTTCTTCTTTCCCTGCGCCGCGACCGCGGCGGCGGCGGTCTCGGCCGCGTCAGGGTCCAGATAGCCCGAGTCCACCACCTTCAGGTCGTCGCCGAGCTCGTAGCGCAGCGGGATGCCGGTCGGGATGTTCAGGCCGGCGATGTCCGCGTCGGAGATCCCGTCCAGGTGCTTGACCAGCGCACGCAGCGAGTTGCCGTGCGCGGCGACCAGCACCGTCCGGCCGGCCTGCAGGTCCGGGACGATGGCGTCATACCAGTAGGGCAACATCCGGATCACGACGTCCCGCAGGCATTCGGTCAGTGGGATGACGTCGGGAGCCAGGTCGGCGTAGCGCTCGTCCACGCCGCTGACCTGGCCCGGCTCGAGGGGCGGGGGCGGAGTGTCGTAGGAGCGGCGCCAGAGCATGTACTGCTCCTCGCCGAACTTCTCCAGCGTCTCAGCCTTGTTCAGCCCCTGCAGGCCGCCGTAGTGCCGTTCGTTCAACCGCCAGTGACGCCGCACCGGCACCCAGCCGCGCCCGGCGGCGTCGAGGGCGAGCCAGGCGGTGCGGATCGCACGGGTGAGCAGTGAGGTGTGCACGACATCCGGCAGCACCCCGGCCTCCCGGAGCAGCTCACCGCCCCGCGTCGCCTCCTTGAGGCCCTTCTCGGAAAGATCGACGTCCACCCAGCCGGTGAACAGGTTCTCGCGGTTCCACGTGCTCTCGCCGTGGCGGAGCAGGACGAGCGTCGGCATAGGTGAATCCTGCCCGCTCGGGCCGGTCCTCGGCCAGTGTCACGGCGTCGTCCCGCAACGCAAAACCCCCGGGTTTCCACTCTGCCTGGTAGGCGGAGTGGGCCGTCGGGACTGATCGACGGCACCCGGGGGCCCGGTGTCTGTCTGGTACTCGCCGGCGCCGGTGCCCGAGGGCCACCCGGCAGGGGGTGAGGACCACGAGACCGGCTAGCGGACAGTCACCTCACGAGTCCTATGTGCATACAAAGCGCGGACCACCTCCCTTCTCGTGTACCGGGAACGCTACGCGCGCCACGGGGGCGCCGCAATCTGTTTTTCCGGCGGGTCGTCCGCGTCACTCGTCACGGCCTGTTCGCGGTCGCCCGTTGTGAACCGTTCGAACGGCAACCGCACGGCACGGCAACCGCACGGCACGGCCTAGACTCACTTCATGGCGGCCGACGTCGATAACTGGCACACCCGGCTGCGCGCGAGCGGGCACCGGCTCACGCCGCAACGGCAGCTCGTGCTGGAGGCCGTCGCGAAACTCGGGCACGCCACTCCGGAGGCGATCGTCCACGAGGTCCGGCAGACCGCGAGCGCGGTGAACATCTCCACCGTGTACCGCACTCTCGACCTGCTCGAGGAGCTCGAGCTTGTCTCCCACGCACATCTCGGGCACGGCGCGCCCACCTACCACGTCACCGGAGTTGATCCCCATGTGCACCTGGTCTGCGGCGCGTGCGGCGCCATCCAGGAGATCTCACCGGAGCGGCTCGCCGGCATCGTCGGCGAGCTGCGCGCCGAGCTCGGCTTCGTGGTCGACATGGACCACCTGACACTGGCGGGCCGGTGCGCGGAGTGCGTGGCCCTCGGCCGGCGTTGAACCGGTCATGAGCACCGACACCGAGGCCCTCCGCACCGCCCCGGCCCCCTCCCCGCTGCTCGGGTGGCCGGGCGCCGTCGCCGCCGCCGAGCCGGATGCCGCGGTCGCGGCCCACTACGGCGACCCGCTGCGCGAGCAGCGCCTGGCCACGACAGGGGCCGCACTGGTCGACCGCTCCAACCGCGAGGTGGTGCGGATCACCGGTCCGGACCGGCTGACCTGGCTGCACAGCATCACCTCCCAGCACCTGTCCCAGCTCGCCCCGATGCACGGCACCGAGGCGCTGGTGCTCTCCCCGCACGGCCACGTCGAGCATCACCTCGTGCTCGCGGACGACGGCGCGGCCGTCTGGATCGACGTCGAGCCCACCACCTCCGGGCGGCTGCTGTCGTTCCTGAGGTCGATGCAGTTCATGCTCCGCGTCGAGCCGACCGAGGTGACCGAGGGCGTCGCCGTGCTCTCGCTGGTCGGCCCGCGGGCGGACGAGGTCGCCGCCGCCGTGTTCGGCGCCGATACCGTCCCCGCTGCCGGTGGCGGCGCCGGCACAGCCACGAGTGCCGGTGCGGTGACCACCGGCCCCTACCCGGTCGGCCAGGCCGGGGCGGCGGGCGAGGGCCATCGCCCGCTGCTGCGGCGGATGCCGTACGGCCTGGACCTGCTCGTGCCGCGCGCCGACCTCGCCGCCACCGCCGACCGGCTGCGGGCCGCTGGTGCCACACCCGCCGGTCTGGGCGCCTTCGAGGCGCTGCGGATCGCCGACCGGCGGCCCCGGCTGAACCGGGAGACCGACCACCGCACCATCCCGCACGAGGTCGGCTGGCTGACGAACGCCGTCCACCTCGACAAGGGCTGCTACCGCGGCCAGGAGACCGTGGCACGGGTGCACAACCTCGGCCGCCCGCCCCGTCGCCTGGTGCTCCTGCACCTGGACGGCATGGTGGCGGCCCCGGGCTGCGCGGTCACCGCGGGCGGGCGGGCCGTCGGCTTCGTCGGCTCGTCCGAGATGCACCACGAGCTGGGCCCGATCGCGCTGGCCGTGGTGAAGCGGTCGACCGGCGCGGGCGCCCCGCTGGTCGTGACGGATCCGGACGGGGCGCAGGTCGCGGCGACGATCGACCCCGAGGCGGAGCTGGCCGCGCCGACCCGGCCCGCGGGTCGACTGCACCGTCCGGGCACCGAGGGCTGACCTCGGGCTGGCCGGGCCCCGCAGACAGGCCGGCCGGGCCAGCGGGAAGGGCGGCCAGGGCCAGCGGACGACCCGTCCACGGTCGGGTCGTCCGGGCCAGGGCCGCTCAGGCTATCCGGGCGAGGGCCTGGTCCAGCTCCCGGGCGAACGAGGCCGACGAGTGTCGGCGCAGCCGGCGCCGGAGCTCGTCCGCCCGCCGGCTGTTGCGCTTCGACCGGGTCGACTCCAGCATCGGCAGGGCCTCCCGGGCGATCGAGCATCCGGCGTCGAGGTTGCCGAGGTCCATCTGGACGGCCGCCCGCCGCAGCATGTAGGTGGCCCGGTCGCGGGTCCGCTCGTTGGTGCGGATCGCCAGCGATCGCTCCAGCCACCGGTCGGCCTGGACGAGATGGCCGAGGTCGATGTAGCAGCTGCCGACCTGCGCCTGGTACTCCGCGTCGTCGAAGTAGGCGGACCAGGCCGGGTCCTCGGAGCGGGCCTCGACGAACGCCGCCTCGGCGCAGGCCAGGGCCTGCGCGCACAGGCTGGACTCGCCGAGCGCCGCGTGGGCGCGGGCGCGGCGCATCTGCAGCATGGCCGCGACCCGCCCGCCCGCGCGCCGGGCGCTGGTGACGGCGGCCTCCGCCAGGTCGACGGCCTCCCGCGGGCGGGCGAAGTCGACGCACTGCAGGGACATGTTCTTCAGGACGTTGGCGCCGAGCATCCGGTCACCGGCCGCGTGCGCGGCGTGCAGGGCGGTCACCCAGTACCGCTGCGCCGCCGTCTGGTAGCCGGAGTCGAAGGACACCCAGCCGGCGAAGCGGGCAAGCTCGGCGGCCACCAGGTGCAGGTGGCGGCCGATCGCCTCGGTGTAGGAGCCACGCGCGAGCAGCTCGGCGACGACCCCGAGCTCGGCGTCGACGAGGCGGCGGACGCTCTCGCCACCGAGGCGCTCGTCCATCACCCGCAGGCCCGGGATGTTGTGCTCGATCCGGTTGACGATCTGCTCGTCCACCCGCCCGCCGGCGAGGGCCGCGTGCAGTCGTGCCGGCTCCAGGCTGAGCCACTCCGACGACAGCGCGGCGACGCCCGGCCCGGTGATGGTCAGGAAGCCGCGCCGGTCGGTCAGCGCGTCCTCGACGACGTCCATCAGCGCGGTGACACTGCCGGTGGACGACCACGGGTACTCGGTGCGGACGGCGTCACCCGTCGGGAGCCACGCCGGCCAGGGGTGCGACTCGAGCCGGTCGGCCGGGACGCCGAGCTCGGCGGCGAGGGCCAGCTGGGAGACCCGGTCCGGCACCACCCCGCGGTGTTCCCAGCGCCAGACCTTCTGCCGCTCCGCGGCCATGTTCGCGACGCCGAGATCTCGGGCACGCCGCGCGACGACGCGTGCCAGCCGTTGGTAGGACCACCCCCGCTGGGCGCGGACGAAGGCGAGTGGGTGGGTGCAGGCGTGGGCATTGTCCGTCAGCATCGGCGTATCTCCTCTGAGTCGCTGACACAGTCGATTGCGTGACCAGCTCGCAACGCTATGTCGCGACATCTTCGTGTCCCAGGCAAGAGGAGAGTGCGATGTGTGCGGAGAGGTAACGCACGGACCACTTCGCAGCGCTGATTGCACGGTTCGCGCACCTACGCGCGTGCGACCATCCCCGACATCGCCCCGCAGAAGCCAGATGGGGCACACGAAGGGACAAGCCAGGCGGTGTCGCACGGCCGGGCGACGCAGACCGCCAGTGGGAACCCCGTCCGGGTTACGCCACGATTGCCCTGGAATGATCTTTCACCATCGGCGGCCCGCCCGACCAGGGACCAAGGTCCGTCTCTGCACCCACGAGCAGACACCAAAGCCAACAGCACACCTCCGGACCGAGACCGGACGAGCCGGGCCTGCGGTCAGGAGGGCTGGCGGGCCTGCGGGACGGTGAGCGCCCGGCCGTCCGGGCCGAAGCAGAGCAGCGCCGTCGCGGGCGCCGTCACCGTCACCGGCTCGTCGGGCACCACCGGGACGGCCGCGTCCACCCGGACGCCGACCATTCCCGCGGCCGTTCGCACGTACATGGTCCGCTCGGCGCCGAGGCGCTCGGCGACGACCACGTGCCCCTGCACGCTGAACTCGCCGCCCGCGGAGGGGCCGCTCGCAGAGGGACCGCTTGCAGAGGGGCCGCTCGCGCCACGGACGAGGCGCAGGTGCTCCGGCCGGACCCCGACGGCGGTGGCGGTGGCCGGCGCCGGGGCGGCGAAACCGGGTCCGCGCAGCCGGCCGTCCGACCAGGTGCCCTCGAAGACGTTCATCGGCGGGCTGCCGACGAAGGTCGCCACGAAGCGGGTCGCCGGCAGGTCGTAGATCGCGTCCGGGGTCCCGATCTGTTCGATGGCCCCGTGGTTCATGACGGCGACCCGGTCGCCGACCGCCATCGCCTCGGCCTGGTCGTGCGTCACGAACACCGCGGTGGTGCCGAGCCGGCGGAGCAGGTCGACGATCTCCACCCGCAGCTCGACCCGCAGCTTCGCGTCCAGCCCGGACATCGGCTCGTCGAGGAGCACGACCCGGGCGCGGGTCGCGATCGCCCGGCCGATGGCCACCCGCTGGCGCTGCCCGCCGGACATCCGGGCCGGCCGCCGCCGGGCCAGGTCGGCGATGCCGAGCATCCGCAGGGTCTCGGCGGCGCGGTCGCGCGCGTCCGCCCGGGACATCCCGCGCCCGTACCGCAGGGCCAGCACCAGGTTGTCCGTCGCGGACAGATGCGGGTACAGGGCGAAGTGCTGGAAGACCATCGAGACGTCCCGCTGGTGCGGTGGGACGCCCACCTGGCTGCGGTCGTCGAACAGCAGGTCGCCGGCGGTCGGCTGGTCGAGGCCGGCGATGATGCGCAGCAGCGTCGACTTTCCCGACCCGGACGGCCCCAGCAGCGCGACGATCTCGCCCGCGGCGATGGTGAGGTCGACCCCGGCGAGGGCGTGCACGGGGCCGAAGGTGCGCCCGATGCCCACGGCCGCGATCCGCGCCCCCGCGACCGCGGTGACCTCGCCCGCCGTCACCGGGCCCCGCCCGTCATCGGAGGTCATCGGGTCAGTGCCTCCGCCTCAGCCTGGGCCGCGGCCAGGGTCTGGTCGATGTCAGCGCCGCCCATGATCCGCACCACCTGGTCGGACATGGCCTGCGGCAGCTCCCCGCCACGCGCGCCGCCCCAGGAGGGGGGCGCCACCAGCGACGGCGCGAGGTCGTTGAACGCCCGGAGCTGAGGGTACTGCCGGTACAGCGGCTCCAGCCGGGCCAGCGCCTCGGTGTCGACGGGCAGGTAGCTCAGCGATTCGGTGCTCGCCACGATGACGTCCGGTGCCAGCAGGGAGACGACCAGCTCGGTCGCCATCTCCCGCTGGCACTGGTCCTCGGCGAGCACGGTCAGCGCGTTCCCGCCGGCGACCGGCGCCTGGGTTCCGCCCGGCAGGATGGGGAACGGCACCGCACCGGCGCGGAACCCGTTCTCCCCCTGGTCCTGGATGAACCGCAGGCCGCCGGCGAGCGTCGCCACCGTCACCATCGTCATCGCGGTCTCCTTGCGGATCCCGAACCGGGGCAGCCCCTGGCTGGTCGGGCTGTCCGACTGCGGCCCGTAGCTGGCCACCCTGGCCAGGAACTGCGCGGCCGCCCGCGCCTGCGGGGTGTTCAGCCGCGGCCGGCCGGCGTCATCCTGGATGGGCGCGCCCCCCGACGAGGCGAGGTTGTTCAGCGTCCACTGCGCGAACCCCTGGCCGGTCGGGATGTCGATCGGCTGGATGTCCTGTCCGGAGGCCCGGATCTTCTCGGCCGCGGCGATCACGCCGTCGGTCGTCGTCAGCGTCGCCGGGTCGACCCCGGCGCGTTCCAGGACGTCGAGGTTGTAGGCGAGCGCGAGCGTCGAGACCTGCTGGGGGATGCCGATCTGGCGGCCGCCGACCTGGCCGAGCGGTGTCATCCGCTGGTCGTAGGACGCCCGAAGCAGGCGCGGGGACAGTTCCTGGGCACCGAGCTGCGCGGCGAAGGTCGGCAGCACGTCGAAGCCGGCGACGGCGACGTCGGCCTGCTGGCCGGCGGACCGGTCCGCGCCGAGCTGCTGGACCAGCGCCGTGTAGGTCGGCGCGGTGGAGACGATCTCCACGGTGAGCCCGGGATGCGCCCTCTCCAGGTACGCCTTGCCGGACCTGGCCACGTCGTTCAGATTGGCCACCGCGTACATCCGCAGCGTCTTCACCTGGGCGGCGCACCGGGGCGAGGCCTTCGCCCCGGCGACGTCGTCGACGCCGGCCGTGGCCGGCCGGGCGGTCGGGCGCAGGCTCTCGGACGGGTCGGGCGTCGAACCGCCCCCACTGCACGCCGCCAGCGTGACCAGGGCTGCCGCGACGGCCGCGGGCACTGCCCGCCGGATACGGATCACGTTTCCTCACTCATCGTCATGTCAGTCCCCCTGACCGGTGCCCGAGACGCCGGCTGCCAGCCGGCGCTGGGCCACGATGAACACGAGCAGGGTCGGCAGGCTGATGATGAGTGATCCCGCGGCGAGCTGGGCGAAGTCGGGCAGGGCGGAGCTCCTGCTGGTCAGCCCGGCCAGGGCGAGCGGCGGGGTGGCGATGTCCGGCGACCGCGCCACGAGCAGCGGCCACAGGTACTCGTTGAACGAGAGCAGGAAGCTGAACACGCTCACGGTCGCGATCGCCGGGGCGCACAGCGGGACGACGACCCGGCGCAGGGTGCGCGGCGTCCCGAGACCGTCCATCCGCGCCGCCTCGAGCACCGACGCCGGGATCGTGGTCATGTACTGGCGCAGCAGGAAGATCATGGCCGCGTGGGTCATGAACGGCAGCACCAGGCCGACGCGGGTGTCGGCGAGTCCGAGTGCCGAGATCGTCACGTAGTTCGGCACCGCCGTGACCTGCGGCGGGACGAGCAGCGTGGCAAGCACCACCCCGAAGAGCACCGACCGCCCGCGGAACGGCACCCAGGCGAACGCGTACGCCGCCGGGATCGCGGTGAGCAGCTGGAGCGCCAGGATCGCGAGACTGACGCCCACGCCAGTCAGCAGCGCCGGCCCGAGATCGGCCGCCCGCCAGGCACTGTCGAAGGCCCGGAAGCTCACCGAGGACGGGAGCGGGCTGGCCGACATCCCGAGCGCGTTCTGCGGCGGCCCGAGGGCCGTGCGCAGCATCCAGAGGAACGGCAGAAGTGCCGTGGTGACACCCACGGCGAGAAACGCGAAGCGCGCCGTCCCGGACAGGGCCCGGGCCGGCCGCAGGCCTGCCCGCGCTCCACCGGAGGCCGCCGCCGGCGGCGCGCTCGCCGCCTCCCCCGTCAACGCCGGGCTCCTTCCAGCGCGGGTGCCTCCCCGGCAGGCGCCGTCCCGGCAGGCGCGCCCGCGTCCTCGCGGGCCACCCGCAGGCGCCGGCCGAGCAGCGCACCGGCGGCGCCGATGAGCACCACGGTGACCAACAGCAACAGAGCGATCATGGATGCGTAGCCGATCCGGAAGGAACCGGTGAAGCCGACCTGGTAGATGTAGTAGATGATCGTCGTGCTGGAGTCGAGCGGACCGCCGTCGGTCAGCACCGCGACCGTCTCGAAGGTCTGCAGGGTCAGGACCGTGACGAAGACCGCGAGGAAGACGGTCGTCGGGCCCAGCAGCGGCAGCGTGATGTGGCGCAGCCGCGCCAGCCCGCGGACGCCGTCCACCTCCGCCGCCTCGTAGACGGAGGGCGGGATGGCGGTGAGCCCGGCCAGGTAGACCACGAACACGAAACTCGTCAGCCGCCAGCCCCCGACCAGCGCGACGACCGGCAGCGCCGTGTCGCTGTCGCCCAGCCAGTTCTGCGGGTCGACACCGACGACGCCGACCAGGGTGTTCGCCAGGCCGTCCGGACTGGCGTCGAAGATGTACCGGAAGACGACTGCCATTGCCACGATGTTCGCGCTTGCCGGCAGGAACAACGCAAAGCGGACCGCAGGCCGGCCACGGGTGACGCTGTTCGCGGCCAGCGCGAGCAGCAGGCCGAGCACAACGGACGGAATGACCGTCAACAGGCAGTAGACGAGCGTGTTGCGGACGGCCCGGCCGAGATCAGGGTCGGACAGTGCCTCCCGCAGGTTCGCGGTGCCCACCCAGTGAAAGTCGACACCGGTGAGCTTCTTGTCCGTTCCCGCGACAAAGGCGGACACGGCCGCCGGCCCGATGACGAACACGCACAGCCCGACCAGAGCCGGGGTCACCAGGGCGGCTGCGCGCCAGCCGTCACACCCGACCCTCGTACGCTCCGCCACGGTTACGCATCTTGGCCCCGCAGGGACGCGTGCGCACGCACCGGGTGCGGGAAAAAGGTGACCAGGCGGGTCATTTCCGAACTATTGGCTGGTGACCGCCCGGCGAGGTGCTGACGACGTGACGCTTCTCGCGGCTGTGCCCCCGCCTGGCCCGCACCGCCAGGCCACACCCCCGGGCCTGCACCTGCGCTGCCAGGCCTGCGCTGCCAGGCCCCGTATCGCCAGGCCTGTACCGCCAGGCCGGTGGGCAGTGGGCTGTGCCGCGGAGCGCCGCGCCGACAGAGAGGCCACACCGGCGCACCGGGCACCCACCAGGGGCCCGCGGACTTCCCACCAGATCCGATACCCGCGGACGGTCCCCTTCCGGGCCGATGCCTGCAACAATGGCAGGCATCTTGATGTCGATCTTCGGGAACGCGATGAGTGACCGCAGCGACGGCGGACGCGACGACAGCGCACGCCTGGGCACCGGACCTGGCGGGCCTGCCCCCCGCCCCGACGGGAGCGGGCCTCCCAGCGCGCGCAGCGCCGACCGGGTGAGCGACGACCAGCCCCCCTGGGGCCGGGTCTCCTCCGACGGCACTGTGTATCTGCGTACCGCCGACGGCGAGCGGGCCGTCGGCTCCTGGCGCGCGGGCAGCCCGGAGGAGGGCCTCGCCCACTTCCGGCGCCGGTACGACGATCTGGCCGCCGAGGTCGAGCTGCTGGAACGGCGGCTGACCGTCAGCGGTGTCGACCCGGCCGGCATCGCCGGCAGCGCACGCCGGCTGCGCGAGGGCCTCCCCCAGGCCGCGGTCGTCGGTGATGTGGAGGCACTCGCCGCCCGTCTCGACGCCGTCATGGCCGCGACGGACACCCGCCGCACCGAGCTGGCAGCCGAGCGCGCCCGCCGGGTGGCCGTCGCGGTCGCTGCCAAGGAGGAGCTGGTCACCGAGGCGGAGCAGCTCACCCGCAGCTCCGAGTGGAAGGCGACCAGCGAGCGCTTCCGCACGATCGGCGACGAGTTCCGCGCCATCACCGGGGTCGACAAGCGGACCGACTCGGCGCTGTGGCGCCGGATCGCCGCGGCGCGGGACGAGTTCACCCGCCGGCGCACCGCCCACTTCGCCGCCCTCGACACCCAGCGCTCCCGTTCCCGGGAGCGCAAGGAAGCGATCATCGCCGAGGCCGTCAGCCTGTCGGATTCGTCCGACTGGGGCCCGACGACCGCCCGTTACCGGGCGCTCATGACCGAGTGGAAGTCGGCCGGCCGGGCGGCGAAGGACGTCGACGACGAGCTGTGGGCACGTTTCCGTGCCGCACAGGACGCCTTCTTCAGCCGGCGCAACGCCGTGAACGCCGAGCGCGACGCGGAGCTGCGGGAGAACCAGGCCCGCAAGGAGGAACTGCTCGCCGAAGCCACCGCGCTCGACCCGGCGGACGTCGAGCGGTCGCTGCGCCGCTACCGCGAGATCCAGGGCCGGTGGGACGCCATCGGGCACGTGCCCCGTGAGGTCGTGAACAGCCTGGAGCGTCAGCTCAGCTCGATCGGCGACAAGCTGCGCGAGGCCTCGGACGCCCGCTGGGACCAGCGTGAGATCAACGAGTCGCCGTTCCTGCGCCGGCTGCGGGAATCGATCGCGAAGCTGGAGACGAAGCTGGAGCGGGCCCGGTCGAACGGGCGGACCCGCGAGATCACCGAGACCGAGGCCGCGCTGGCGACCCAGCGGGCGTGGCTGGCCCAGGCCGAGAAGCAGGGCTGACTGGCACGCCCGGAACGCCCGGTGTGCTAACTGCCCGCTTGCCGAAGCTAGCATTGCGTCGTACGTTCGTCTGGTGATGCGGCGTACCTGCGGAGGTCGGTAACGGGTGGCAGCTATTCATGTGCGGGATGTCGGCGACTTCATCCGGGAGCAGCGTCGCGGCGCCCAGATCTCGCTGCGTCAGCTCGCCCGGCAGGCCGGGGTGAGCAACCCGTACCTGAGCCAGATCGAGCGTGGGCTACGCCGGCCGTCAGCCGAGATCCTCCAGCAGATCGCGAAGGCGCTGCGGATCTCCGCGGAGGTCCTCTACGTGCAGGCCGGCATCCTGGACGAACGTGAGGGCGGCGAGGATCTCCTCGCCGCCGTCCACGCCGACGACACCCTGACCGAGCGTCAGAAGCAGGTCATCGTCGACATCTACGACGCCTTCCGCCGGGAGAACGCGCTCGCCGGAGCGGGCTCGACGGCACGCCCGGCCGCGATGCGGCCCGCGGGCACCGACACAAAGACCACGGAGACCGCCGCCGGGCTCGCCGACGAGCATCCCGTCATCGACGCGGAACCTGCCGCTGCGACGGAGCCCGCCGCTGTCACGGAGCCTGCCGCCGAGGCGGATGTGGTGCCCGACGTCACCACCGCCCCGGCTGCCGCAGCCGCCGCCTCCCCCGCCGCGGGTTCCCCGGGCGGGGCGGGGGCGCGGCCGCGGGCCACCGGCACCCGGCGTGCCACCAGGTCCACGCGCTCACCATCGAAGACCACGTCCGCCAGCACCAGCGGAACGCCCAACGGCACAGCCGGGGCGACCGCCGGTGGAAGCGGCGCGACCGCCGCGCCCAGGCGTTCCACCGCCCGCACCTCGGGGGACGGGCGCCGGGCGCCGCGTAGCAGCGGTACGAAGGCCGCCACGGAGCCCGGCGGCACGGCAGAGCCGGCCGCCCCGGCGCAGCCACCGTCCGCTGACGACGGCACCACCTGACCCAACACCGCCACAACCACCGGAGATCACTAGGAGATCACATGGCCACCGCCCGAACCAGCGCGAAGGCGAAGAGCGAAGCCGCGTCCACGTCCGACGTCCGTAAGCCGCTGTACGCCTCCGTGGGCGCCGCCGACCTGGCGGTCGAGAAGCTCCTGACGATCCCCGCGGCCTACGGGACGGAGGTCCGCCGCATCTCGGACCGGGTCAGCCAGATCCCGGCGCAGGCGGCGCGGGTCCCCGTCCAGGTCAGCTCGGCAGTTCTCGCACTGCCGGTCACAGTGGGCTCGCAGATCTCGGGTCTGCAGGGCCGCGCGACCGACCTGTACAACTCCTTCGCGAGCCGCGGGGAGAAGCGGGTGGCGGGCATCCGGCGCAGCCCGGCGACGGAGGAGGCCGTGAAGCAGACGCGCACCGCGACCAGCCAGACGCGGGCCGCGCGCACCTCGACCCGCAAGGCGGCCAGCGCCGCCGCCCGCGCCGTCAGCGACGCGGCGACACCCCGCTGACGACAGCACCACAACGGGACAACGCACCAACTCCGCGCGTCGCGGGCCGGGCCCCTGGCAGGAATCGGCCCGCGACGCGCGTGTTGTTATCAGGGCATGCGTTATCGCCCCCTGGGATCTTCGGGTCTGATGGTCTCCGTCGTCGGGCTCGGCTGCAACAACTTCGGCTCGCGGGTGGACCTGGCCGGTACCCGCTCCGTCGTCGACGCCGCCCTGGACGCCGGCGTCAACTTCTTCGACACCGCCGACACCTACGGGAACAAGGGCGGCTCGGAGACCCTGCTGGGGCACGTACTGCGCGGCCGCCGTGACGAGGTCGTCCTCGCCACCAAGGTGGGTAACGACATGGGCGGCATGTACGGCCAGGACTTCAACGCGCGGGCGTCACGCCGCTACATCCGCAAGGCCGTCGAGGGGTCGCTCAGCCGCCTGCAGACCGACTACCTCGACCTCTACCAGCTGCACAACCTCGACGCGTTCACCCCGATCGAGGAGACGCTGGAGGCGCTCGGCGAGCTTGTCCAGGAGGGCAAGGTCCGCTACGTCGGCTCGTGCAACCTCGACGCCTGGCAGGTGTCGGACGCCGAGTGGACCGCACGCGCGTCCGGGACGACCCGCTTCATCTCGGCCCAGAACCACTACAACCTGCTCACTCGGGACGTCGAGGCCGAGCTCGTCCCCGCCACGCTCAAGTACGGCATCGGGGTGATCCCGTACTTCCCGCTGGCCAACGGCGTCCTGAGCGGCAAGTACCAGCGCGACGAGGTCCCCCCGCCCGGCACCCGGCTCGCCGGACGGCAGGACGAACTCACCGACGAGCTGTTCGACCGGATCGAGACGCTCGAGACCTTCGCCCGCGAGCGGGACCGTTCACTGCTCGACGTCGCGATCGGCGGGCTCGCCGCCCAGCCCGGGGTCGCCTCGGTCATCGCCGGTGCGACGAGCGCGGCGCAGGTGCGGGCGAACGCGGCCGCCGGTCAGTGGCAGCCGCGCCCGGACGACCTCAGCGTCCTCGACAAGATCGCGCCCACCCGCCGCCCGCTCGCCTGACGCCCGCGGCGGCCTGGCTCCCGGGGTCCCGGTCCCGCTCCCGAGCTCGGTTGGGTGCTCGGTTCGGTGCTCGCCCCCGAGCTCGGTCCGGAGCTCCTGGCCGCGCAGCGCGCGGATCAGCGCCTCCTCGCGGTCCCGGGGCATCGAGGTTCTGATCACCATCGGCTGGTAGTCCCGCAGGGCTTCGACGACACCCGGCTGTGAGCGGCGGACCAGGACGAAGACGGCGGCCCGGCCGGGCTGCAGACATCCGGCGACGCGCCGCACCATGGCGGTGTCCATCGTCTCGCCCGTGACCAGGCGGCCGGTGACGGCGCCGCCCGCCGCGCCGACCAGCAGGCCCGCCACCGGCGCCAGGAAGGCGGCGCCGACCGCGGCGCCGCAGACCGCCCCGCTGACGGCCGCGGATCTCAACCGGCTGGCCGGATGCCGAACCCGGACCCGGCCCGCCTCGTCGCGCCAGGCGACGGCCTCGTCCGCGAGCTCGACCATGCCCGCCCGCGACAGCCTGCGGCACAGCTGCCGGACCCGCTCCGCCTGCTTCCTGCTGCTGAACCCGAGCACGACAAGTTCTGTCACGTCCCCCATCGCATCGCAGACAACTGACCGCTGGCAAACCGACAGGCCACCCGACAGGCCAGGCCACCCGACAGGCCAGGCCGAGCAGCCAGGCCGAACGGCCACGCGCCCTGCGGGCCCCTCGGTACAGTGGCCGCATGATCACCGTGCGGCTCGTCCAGGGTGACATCACCGACCAGGCGGTGGACGCCGTCGTCAACGCCGCGAACTCGTCGCTGCTCGGCGGGGGCGGGGTCGACGGCGCGATCCACGCCGCCGGTGGTCCGGAGATCCTCGCGGCCTGCCGCGAACTGCGCGCCACCACGCTCCCCGGTGGCCTGCCAACCGGCGAGGCGGTCGCGACCACCGCCGGGCGCCTGCGGGCCCGCCACGTGATCCACGTCGTCGGCCCGGTGTACACCCCCGGTGAGGACCGGTCCGGGCTGCTGCGCTCGTGCTACACGCGGGCACTCGCGGTGGCGGACGAGCTGGGCGCCCGAAGCCTCGCCCTGCCCGCGGTCAGCGCCGGCGTCTACGGCTGGCCGGCCCGCGACGCCGCCGACCTCGCGCTCGACGCCGTCCTGACCACCACCGCCGCCGTCACGGAGGCCAGGTTCGTCCTGTTCGACCGGCGCATGCTGGACGTCTTCACCGAGGCCCTGGCGGCCAGGCGACAGTGACCTCCCCCAGCCGCCAGCGGCGCGGGCCGTCGAGGACGGGCCAGCCCTCCCGCCGCAGCAGCGCGGCGGCGGCGATCCAGCGCTGGCGCGGTCCGAACGTCCCCCGCGGTGCCACCCGCTCCCAGGCCAGGTCGAACGCGGCGAGCAGCGTGTGGACGTCCTCACCGGGCACGTTGCGGGCGATCAGCGCCTTGGGCAGCCGCGGCGCCAGGTCGGAGGGGCGGAGCAGGCTCGGCAGGTGCGCCGAGAACGTCAGGGTCGCCGGGGCCCCGCCCGCCCCGAGGGTGAACCAGCAGGCCCGGCGGCCGATCTCGTCGCAGGTGCCCTCGACCAGCATCCCGCCGGTCGACAGCCGTCCCGCCATGGCCGCCCAGGCCGACCCGACGGCCCGCTCGTCGTACTGACGCAGCACGTTCATCGCCCGGATCACGACCGGGCGGTGCCCGGCCAGCTCGAACCCGCCGAGGGCGAACAGCAGCCCGGGCGGGCGCGCGGCGGCCTGCGCGGCAGCGACCCGTTCGGGGGCGAGCTCGAGGCCGACGACCCGCACGTCGGGCCGCACCGGGCGCAGCCGTTCGTACATCTCCACCGTGGTGACCGGTGATGCCCCGAAGCCGACGTCCACGACCAGCGGGTCGGCGGCGCGGCGCAGCGGCGACCAGGCGGCGGCGGCCAGCCACCGGTCGACCCGCCGCAGCCGGTTGGGTGCCGTGGTGCCCCTGGTGGGCACCCCCTGGGCCCGCGCCCGGCCGGCGGCAAGGCGGGGTTGGCGCCGCGCCACTGTCACTCCGCTCACACCCTCCTCAAAACACCGGCCGCGAACCCCCTGGTCACGCAGGGTCGGTCGGAATGGCACCCACTCGGCGCGGGCACAAACAGCTGGTACCGAGTGTGCCGGGCGGGCATAGGACGGACACCGCCCGGCGTTGTCGACGTTGGCGATGACTGTCACGTCCGGTTCATATTGGTCTCGTCGCGTTTGGTCTCGCCGCGTCGGTCCCGTTCTGGAGGTGGTTGGTGCACCTGGTCGATGGCATGCCGCCGGCCCGTGGTGAGGGCGTCCGGCCGAGGAAGCCGTCGCGGGTGGCGATGCTCTCGATGCACACGTCACCGCTGGAGCAGCCAGGAACCGGTGATGCGGGCGGGATGAACGTCTACATCATCGAGCTCGCGCGCCAGCTCGCTGCTCTCGGTACCGAGGTCGAGGTGTTCACCCGTGCCGTGAGCAGCCGTCTCCCGCCCACCGCGGAGATCGTTCCGGGAGTGACGGTACGCCACGTCCCGGCCGGCCCTTACGAGGACATCGGCCGCGCCGAGCTGCCCGCCTGGCTGTGCGCGTTCACAGCGGACGTCCTGCGCACCGAGGCCGGGTACGAGGCCGGCTGGTTCGACGTCGTCCACTCGCACTACTGGTTGTCCGGGCAGGTCGGCCGTTCGGTGGCCCGGCGGTGGGGCGTCCCGCTGGTGCACACCTCGCACACCCTGGCGAAGGTCAAGAACGCCTCGCTCGCGGATGGCGACCGCCCTGAACCCGAGCTGCGGCTGCGCGGCGAGCAGGCGGTGATCGACAGCGCGAGCCGCCTCATCGCCTCGACGCAGACCGAGCGCCGTCACCTGACCGACCTCTACGGCGCCGCGCCGAGCCGGGTGGACGTCGTCGCCCCCGGCGTCGACCTGGACGTCTTCCGCCCCGACGGTCCCCGGCCCCCTGGCGGAGACGACAGGGGCGCGTCGGACGGCGGGCCGGAACGCCGGCCGGACAGTGGAGCGCGGGCCGCCCGCGTGCGACTCGGTTTCGACCCCGACGCCCAGATCCTGCTGTTCGTCGGGCGGATCCAGCCGCTGAAGGCACCGGACGTCCTGCTCGCCGCAGCGGCCGACCTCATCCGCCGCGACCCGCGGCGGCGCGGGCGGCTCGCGGTGGTCGTCGTGGGCGGGCCCAGCGGCTCCGGCCTCGAGCGCCCCGACTCGCTGGTCAAACTCGCCGCGGAGCTCGGCATCGCCGATATCGTCCACTTCCAGCCCCCGGTCCCGCAGGAGCAGCTCGCCGACTGGTACCGGGCGGCCACCGCGGTCGTCGTACCCAGCCACAGCGAGAGCTTCGGCCTGGTCGCGGTGGAGGCGCAGGCGTGCGGCACCCCGGTCGTCGCCGCCGCCGTCGGCGGGCTGTGCACCGCCGTCGAGCACGGGACGTCCGGTGTCCTCGTCCACGGCTGGAACCCGGCGGACTACGCCGACGCGCTGGAGCGCATCCTCACCGAAGAGCGGTGGCGGCGCCACCTGTCAGCCGGCGCCCGGGCGCGGGCCGCCGGTTTCGGTTGGAGCGCCACCGCCCGGGGCGTCCTCGCGAGCTACCAGGCGGCGGCCACGGCTGTGCCGAGGGCGCTGGCCGGCTAACGTCAGCGATGGGGCCGCCGGTCCCGCCGCCCGCCGCCCGCCGGCTTGACCCGCACCGCATCCGGGGAGATCCCTGCTCATGACGGCACCCATCGACATTTCCGAACGTACCCGGCTCGACGACGTGATCAGTGCCGCGCTGGACGATCTCGGCGTGTCCTACGAGCACGCCGACACCGGTGCCTTCCTGGTGGCCCTGGAGGGCGAGCACAAGCTGCGCACCATGACCTGGCTGGTGGTGCAGGACCACACCCTGCTCGTGGAGGCGTTCTTCATGCGGGCCCCGGCGGAGAACGCCGCCGGCACCTACGGCTTCCTGCTGGGCCGCAACGCGCGCACCTACGGAGTGCACTTCTCCATCGACCGGGTGGGCGACATCTTCCTGACCGGCCAGGTCCCGCTCACGGCGGTCAGCGCCGAGGAGATCGACCGGCTGCTGGGCTGCGTCGGCTCGTACGCCGATGACAACTTCGACCCCGCCATCGCGCTCGGCTTCGCCGGCGCCATCGAGCGTGAGCGGGCGTGGCGGGCCAAGCTCGCCGCCGACGCCGGCAGCGCCGCCCGCCCCACCTGAGGCTTCGCCGCCCGCCCCACCCGGGGCTTCGCCGCGTTCAGCCCCTGACGCGCTGCAGGCGGGCCGACAGGTGCGACTGCAGCGGCTTGCCGCCGGCCTCCATGTCGATCGCGTAGGCCAGGTCACCGCCCTCGACCAGGCCGTACAGCCGTACCGACCGGGTGACCTCCCGGGCGGTCGCCGTCCTGATCAGAACGTTCGAGTCAAGGTCGATCCGGGTGCCGACGACCGTGCCGACGTAGATCTCGGCGATGCCGAACGGGTGCGCCAGCGTCACCTCGACGACCGGGCGGCGATCGGCACTGCCGTCCGGCCCGGGATCGCCGGACGGCGGCTGCACCCGCCAGAAGCCGGTCTCGGTGGCGAGCGGGCTGCCCGGCTCGCGCCCGTCCCGCGGCTCGTCGGCCCACCAGGTGTGCGAGACGTAGCCCAGCGACGGGCGCCCGTCGGCGGCGAAGGTGATCTCCTGCCCGTAGCGGAACGACTCGAGGCCCTCGTAGCCGCCGACGCCCTCACCGCGCCAGGTGCCGACCAGGAACGCCAACGGGAGCAGGCTCGCGTGCAGATCGGGCGGGGCCGCCGCCGCGACCGTGCCCGTGCCCGTGTCGCCGGTCCGGTCCGTTCCCATCGGTGCTCCGCTCCTCGCCCGCCGGCTCAGCGCCGGCCCCCGTACAACTTGTAGACCGCATAGCCGGAGAACCAGGCGATGAGCATCGCCATGGCCACCAGCAGGCCGCTCATGAAGTAGTGCAGCACGGAGCACAGCCTAGTGCCGTGACTGAACGGGTTCGTAGGCGTCACCCGGGCGGGCCTGGCCGCACGGCGCGTGCGGGGCGGGCAGACTGGGCTCGTGACACGATCGCTTGTCGTCAAGGTGACCGCCGGCTCCGACGCCCCGGAGCGCTGCTCCCAGGCCTTCACCGTGGCCTCCATCGCCGTGGCCTCGGGGGTGGATGTCTCCTTGTGGCTCACCGGCGAGTCCGCCTGGTTCGCTCTTCCCGGCCGGGCCGCCGAGTTCACGCTGCCGGAATCCGCCCCGCTGACCGACCTGCTCGACGCCGTCCTGGCCGGCGGCCGGGTCACGCTCTGCACGCAGTGCGCCGCGCGGCGCTCGATCGGCCCGGACGACGTGATCGAGGGCGTGCGCATCGCCGGTGCGGCGGTGTTCGTCAGCGAGGCACTCGCCGACGGCACCCAGGCGCTCGTGTACTGACATTCACCCGGACATCACGCCGGGTTGCACATACCCGGCGCACATGCGCGAAGCGTGGGACGCCCTGCTGCACGTACGCAGCGGACCACTGACAGCACACGACCTGGCACGTTCTCCCGGCCATCGGGATGCGCTTTCATGATCGCATGATGCCGGAGTCCGAGATGCTCTTCGCCGTGGTGCAGTTCGAGGGAGCGGGCCGGCGCACGGTCCGCCGGGTGGTCGCGCCGTTTCCGGACCGCAGCGCCGCGGCCACCTACGCCACCGACAACGACCTGCGGCACTTCACCGTGGGCCCGATGGCCTTCGCTGTCCCCACCAGCATTCCGTTCGACGTGGCAGCCGGCGCCGCCCCCGCCGGCGACCTGCCCGCCCCCCGGGAGGCACCGCGGTAGCTCCGGTCCTGTGGCCCCTACCGGCTCGTGCGCAGGTAACGGCCGAGGGCGAGAACCGGCCAGAGCAGCCGGTAGCCGTTGTAGTTGAGGTAGAAGTCCCCCGGGAAGCCGGTGCCGGTGAACTCGTCCTCGTCCCAGCTGCCGTCCGGTCGCTGCCGGTCGGCGAGCCAGCCGCCCGCCCGGCCGAGTGCGGCGGAGATCTCGGCACCCGGTTCCGCCGCGAGGAGCCCGAGCATCGCCCACGCCGTCTGCGACGCGGTGGACGTCCCCCGGCCGACCCACTCCGGATCACCGTAGGACAGCAGGTCCTCGCCCCAGCCGCCATCGGGGTTCTGGTGGGACAGCAGCCACCGCGCCCCCCGGCGCACGGCCGGGTGGGCCGGGGCCATACCGGCGGCGACCAACGCGGGCAGCACCGCACCGGTGCCGTAAAGGTGGTTCACCCCCCAGCGGCCGAACCACGACCCGTCCGCTTCCTGGTGATCCAGCAGCCAGGCCACCCCGCGCTGGGTCCGGGGGTCGTCGGCGAGGCCCAGGTCGGCGAGGGCCTCGACGATGTGGGCGGTCACATCCGCCGACGGCGGATCGGTCAGCGCGCCGAAGTCACCGAACGGGATCTTGTAGACGAGCGTGCTGGTGTTGTCCGAGTCGTAGGCCCCCCAGCCCCCGTCGCCGGACTGCAGACCGAACAGCCAGGCCACGGTGCGGTCGGCGGCGGCCTCGACCCGCTCCGGCTCGGGATGGTTCACCCGGCGCAGGGCGAGGAGCACCTCGGCCGTGTCGTCGGTGTCCGGGTAGGTGTCGTTCTCGAACTCGAACGCCCAGCCGCCCGCGGGCAGATCCGGGTGGTTGACCCGCCAGTCGCCGCGCCGCTCCCGGATCTCCTGGCCGAGCAGCCAGTCGACCGAGCGGAGCAGGGCCGGGTCGTCCGCCCCGATCCCCGTCACGGCGCCCGCCTCCGCGAGCGCGTTCACGGCCAGCGCCGTGTCCCAGACCGGGGACTGCGAGGCCTCGACCATCCGTGCCCCGTCGGGCAGGGTGACCGTGTAGGCCTCCAGCGCGTCGAGCGCGGCCGCCAGCACCGGGTGCGTCAGGTCATAGCCGAGCAGCCGCAGCGCGATGATCGAGTACACGGCCGGCGGCTGGATTCCCCCGAAGCAGCCATCCGCCTCCTGGCGCTCGATGATCCAGCGTTCGGCTGTCCGCAGCGCGTGCCGACGCAGCGGGCCGATCGGCCGGTGGTGGTAGCGGTGCAGCCCGGCGTCGACCCAGCGGAAGACGTCCTTCCAGCCGATCCTCCCGATCCCCGCTCGGGCCGGCGCGGTGGAGGACGGGGTGGACGGCGCCGGAATGGTCCCCGGCCGGTCGGGCGTGGCCTCCTCGGCGTAGAGCTCCGCCAGGTCGAACGGTGCCGGGCGCACGGGGCGCAGCGCGAACACGACCGTGAGCGGGACGATCGTCTGCCGGGCCCAGGAACCGAACGCGTAGATGCTGAGCGGCGCACGGGCCGGCAGGAGCAGCATCTCGGGCGGCAGCACCGGCAGATCCTCCCAGCGCCACCAGCCGAAAAGCGCCAGCCAGACCCGGGTGAAGACCCGCGTCGCGGGAATTCCGCCATGCCGGCGAATCCAGTCCGCGCAACGTTCCATGTGCGGGGCGGACGGTTCGTCACCGGCCAGACGCAGCGCTATGTAGGACTCGACCGTGATGGAAAGCTCACCGGGGCCGCCGAAATACTGCGGCCACGTGCCGTCCGGCAGCTGGCGGGAACGGATGAAACGGGCCGAGGCGTCGGTGACCGGCTCCGTGCGGATACCGAGGAACTCGCGCAGCAGCAGGTCCTCGGCGTCCATCGTGGTGTTGCTTTCCAGGTCGAACTTCCACCAGCCCGCCTCGTCCTGGCGGGAAAGCAGGTGGTCAACGGCCCGACGCAGGGTTCCGACCAACGGATCCCCGCTGTCGCGGGCCTCGGTGCCCGCGGCGGCCCGACTGGGGGCGGTGCCGCCGACAGCCTGCGCGGGAATGGAGTGCCGGGACCTCGTGGCGGACTCGGGCGCTGGCACGAAAATGGACATGGGAAGCTCGCGCACCCTTTCCTGCGAATGCGGCTGCGGAACCAGCCTGCGTCTGAAGTTGAACGCTGGGTCCACCCGGCGGGCCCACCGACCCGTACGACGACACGTCCACCTCGGTTCATGGCCCGTCCCGAAACGGATCGATAAGACAGGGTCGACCGCGGAAGACTCAGGGGCTCGAACAGATCCGGTCGAGACATGTCTCGACGACGACGAGAAGCACCGACAGATCCGTACTACCCGAGCCGCACCAGAAACGGATGGCGACCTGGATGGCACTGAGAAAGCGGACGACGGTCAGCTGAGCGTCCAGCTCGGCGATGGGCGCCGGAAACCTCGCCGTCGGCCCCGCCGCGGAGGCGGCGAGCGCTTCGGGCGTGTCAGGTATGTCAGGCGGCGGCTCGGCGCAGGCCCGGGGCTCGTTAACCGCCCCGTCGTTGTCGACGAGCTCCATCGCCAGTCGGTCACCGATGACGATGAGCCTGCTCAGCACCGCACCGGCGAGTGGTGAGGCCTGCTCGCTCGGCAGGAGCTGGTCGGCGTAGTGCCGCAGTGCCTGGCCGTCGGGCGACATCAGCGCCCAGGCACTCATGGCCGCGGCGCGCAGGGCGGCCAGAGGTGGTTCGTCCGCCGGCCGGCGGCGCAGTGCCGCGACAGTCAGATCGCCCATCTCGTCCAGCGGTGCGAGCGCGATCGCCTCCTTCCCGGTGAAGTAGCGGAACAGCGTGCGCACCGACACGTCCGCGCCGGCGGCGATCTCCTCCAGGGTCGTGGCCTCGAAGCCCTTCGTGTGGAACAGCTCGTGCGCCACCTCGATGATCGTCTGGCGGGTGCGCCGTTTCTTCCGTTCGCGCAGACCCTCAGCCCGATCCGCCACCACGCCGTCTTCCCCTCAGGCCGGTCCGGACGGCCACCCCTCCCGACACCCGTTTCATACCGGGAGGATTACGACCATCCAGACATCTCCGTCCAAGTCGAATATACGCCTGCGATGGACAAGTGTCACCTTGTGACAGTTTCCCGACTCTGGCCCGGCTGCCGGGCGACCCGGCGATCCGGCAGCCCGGAGGCAACGAGCCATGGCGTTGGAGACGGTCCCGCGACGGAAGTGGGGCGGAGCGGAGGCCTGGTGGTGCGGGAGAACGAAACGGCCGGGTTCCGGGGAGAGCGCTCTCCCCGGAACCCGGCCGTCGTCAGGCGCTCAGGCCTGCGTGCTGATCAGGCGGCCACGTCGACCTGGGTGTCGACCGGCTCGCCCTGGCGGGCGACGACCTTGCGCTCCCCCGTCGCGCCGGGCACGAGCGCGCGCACCGTCCACTCGCCGGGCCGCGCGAAGAACCGGAACTGGCCGGTGGCCGACAGCGGCACCTCGGCGGTGAAGTCACCGCCGGAGTCGAGCAGGCGGGCGTATCCGGTCGACACCGGCTCACCATCCCGAACGACGACCCCCTGGATCACGGTCTCCTTGGCCACGTCGATTCCCTCCACCGATGGTCCGCCACGGGTAGCACCACACATGATCAGGCGCCCTTCTCGATCGGCACGCCGACGAGCGAGCCGTACTCCGTCCACGAACCGTCGTAGTTCTTGACGTTCGCCAGGCCCAGCAGCTCGTGCAGCGCGAACCAGGTGTGGGCGGAACGCTCCCCGATACGGCAGTAGGCGATGGTGTCCTTCGTCAGGTCCACGCCGGCCTCCGAGTAGAGCGCCGTCAACTCGTCGTTCGAGCGGAAGGTGCCGTCCTCGTTCGCCGTCCTCGCCCACGGGATGTTCTTCGCCGTCGGCACGTGCCCGGGCCGCTGCGACTGCTCCTGCGGCAGGTGCGCCGGGGCGAGCAGCCGGCCGGAGAACTCGTCGGGCGAGCGGACGTCCACCAGGTTCTTCTCGCCGATGGCGGCGATGACCTCGTCGCGGAACGCGCGGATGTCGGTGCGCGCCTCCGCGGCGGTGTAGCTGGTCGCCGGGCGCGGGGTGACCTCGGCGGTCAGCTCGCGGCCGTCCAGCTCCCACTTCTTGCGGCCGCCGTCGAGCAGGCGCACCTGGGGGTGGCTGTACAGGACGAAGTACCAGTAGGCGTAGGCGGCGAACCAGTTGTTGTTGCCGCCGTACAGCACGACGGTGTCGTCGTTCGCGATGCCCTTGTCGGACAGGAGCTTCTCGAACTGCTCCTTGTTCACGAAGTCACGGATCACCGGGTCCTGCAGCTCGGACTTCCAGTCCAGCCGCACGGCACCGGGGATGTGGCCCCGGTCGTAGGCCGACACGTCCTCGTCGACCTCGACGAGGACGACCTTGGGGTCGCCTGCGTGCTCTTCCACCCAGGTCGCGTTGACCAGCGCGGTCTCGCGGCTCATGCGCGTACTCCCTTCGCGGTGATGGAACGTAGGACGAGATACATGTGGCACCCGAGGCAGAGCCCGAAGACCGCGTTGAGGAAGGCGGCGGCGAACGCGAACGCGGCGAGCGTGTAGCCGAGGGCAGGCACCCCGGCGAGAAAGCCGACCGCCCCGACGAGCGTGAACATCAGGCCGACCGTCTGCGCGAACCGCGGCGGCGCCTCGGCCTCCCTCTCGGCCGGCGGACCGAGCCGTGGCCGGATCAGGTAGCGGAAGACGAGCCCGTACGGGGCGTGGTGGATCCCGGCGAGCGAGCCCACAGCGAAGACCACGGCCTGCGCAAGCAGGACCCAGGGGCTTCCCGTGAGGATCGCGGCGGCGAGCACGACGACGGTGACCGCCGCGGCAAACCGCGGCCCCCGTGGGTCCACCATGACGCTGCTCTCCTGACGTGGGACGGTTGCGGGCCGACGGCGGTTTCGGGCAGCCGGACGGGACCGGGCACGCCCCGGAACGGCTGGGAACACGGTGGACGAGGGCGGGGACCTACGTCAGCGCACGGTCAGGAAACGCAACACAGGCAGCTGCGGACGCGGCAGAGATCGACCGCGCGGCGTCTGACCAGCTGGGTGTCGCACATGGTGCGTGTCACGGTAGCAGCGAACGTCACAGCTGTGTTAACCCTTACGCGACAGATCCACCGAATCACCATCTGGGCCCGACTGTGGATCTCCTGGGAAGATCTCACCCAACGAGGCCAGGGTGGCGATCACCGCCGCCCGCGTCGGCGGCGCACCACTCGCCCGGCGAACCTCGGTGCCCGAACTGTCGAGGACGAGCACGGTCGGGGTGCTGCGGACCGCGAGGCGCCGCACCAGCTCCAGGTGCGACTCCGCGTCCACCTCCACATGACGTACCCCGGGCACGACCGCGGCGACCTCCGCCAGCATGCGCCGGGTGCTCCGGCACGGTGCGCAGAAGGCCGTGGAGAACTGCAGCAGCGTCGCGACCTCGCCAGGCACCTGGCCGAGCGCGGCCAGCTCGCCGGTGAGATCCCGCCCGTCCGCACTCATGGGATCATCCTCCGCCGCACCGCGCCGGCCGGGAAGACGTGACCACACTCCACTGGGACCTCCGTGCCGATCTCCCCGCCCGCCCGGCGCGGCGCGGAACCCGCCGCCCCGGCGCGTGGTCACCAGACCGATCGCCGTCGCCGCGAGAAGCGCCGCCAGCAGAACCCACAGCCCGGTCATGCGAGGTGCAGCGCCGCGACAGTACCCGGAGCTTCCCGCCCCGCGGAATCCCACCGAAGGCACTCGAAGCAGGAACCCACCGTGACAGCGGATCGCCCGCCGGAACGTCCGGGTGCGGCGACGTCGAGGGTGCGACGACGTCAGGGTGCGACGGACCCGCCGGTCGTCACGCCCGTCGCCAGGTTGGGGTCGAGCAGGACGTCACGGCCGCCGGCCGTGAAGGTGAGCCGGTCGGGCCCGACCACGGCGGACCGCAGCGCCATGTTGAACGGCAGCCCGGTGATCGGCACGCGAATGGTCAGCAGGGCGCGGACGGGCTCCAGCAGCTGCGGCGGGATCACCACCCCGAGGCTCGCGGTGAGGTCCCGCGGGGTGAAGGTGACAGAGTCCGCCGAGACGCCGATGTCGGCGGTACCGGACACCGGGTACCTCGTGCCCAGCACCTCCGCCGTCCCGGCGACCTGGATCCCCTGGTCCGCCGCGCTGACCTGGACCTGGGGCTCCTGAGTCGCCAGGTAGGCGTTCAGATCGGCGAAGGTCAGGTCGACCTGGGCGTCGACCCGGTCGACCGGCACCTGATCCACCTGGTCACGCAGGACGTCCGACAGCGGGAGCCGCACACCGGCGAGCTGGGCGCCGACACGGTCGATGCGGACGCCGTCCTGCTCGTAGCCGCGGACCTCGATGTCGACGTCGCGGTACCGGCCGGCGGCGACCTGGGTCAGGAACGGGAAACCACCAAGGGACACATCCGGCCGCTCGGCCAGGTTCTGCGAGGTCTGTGCCCGGGTCGCGATCTGGTCGGCGACCACCCGGGCCGCCACCCGGTCGAGGACCCCGAGCACGATCAGCGCCAGAAGGATCGTCACGAGGAAGATGACGAGGCCGCGCCGTGCGCCCCGGCTCATCCGGGAAGCTGCCGACCGACGAGGTAGACCATCGGCGCGGCCACCGCGAGTGGGATCAGGACGCCGAGCAGCAGCCCCGCCCCGGCACCCGACCAACGCCCGACAGTGACACCGACCGCCCCGGAACCCGCCGGAAAACCGGCCGGCAGACCGGCCGCCGATGCCGACGCACCCGACGCGGACACGGCCAGCGGAACGGCCGCCGGCACGACGGGCGGGGACCCGGCCGGCAACGCCGGCCCGACCGGGATCGCGCAGGCGGCCGCGACCGCTCCGGCCGCGGCGAGCGCGGCGGCGGCGGGGACGCCGAGATCTGTCAGGCCGCCGAAGACGGCGCCCGCGCCGGTGCCGGCCGCCGCCCCGAGCATCGCGCCCGCCAGAGCGCGGAGCCGGAACCGGCCCGCGGACGCGGCCGCGGGCGCGGCAGGTTCGGGCGCGGCAGGTTCGGAGGCGGTGGGTCCGAGAAGGGCGATCACCGCGCGGCCGACCAGGACAGCGGTGCCGGCGCCAAGCAGACCCGCGATCACCATGCTGTCGGTCGGATGCTCGGCACCCGCCTCGGCCCGCAGCACGAGGAAGCCGGTGAGGAACGCGGCGATGGTGACCCCGCCCAGGGCGGCCGCCATGTCGCCGCTCACCCGGTCAGCCGCCCGCGGGGGCCGGATGACCGCCTGCGCGGCCGGATGCGGAGGCACGAGGGTCGGATGCGCCGGAACCGCGTCATGGTGCGCCGACACAGCGGCGACACTCCCGCTGGGCGGACCAGCCCCGCCCGGGCGCTGGCGCCGGGCCAGCTGGTAGAGCACGGTGACCGCGAGGGACACCCCGACGACCCCGGCCACCGTGCCGATGCCGTTGTCGTCGTAGCCGTGGCCGCCACGCCCGTCGCCATCGCCGCCGGGCCAGAGCACCGCGAGATCGCCCGCCAGCGCGCTCGCCACCACGAGGGCCACGGTGCCCGTCGAGGCCCCAAGCACCCGCGCCCAGGCCCAGGCGAGCGAGGACTGGGCGGCGAGCAGCACACCCGCAAGCGCCCACGGGCCCGCGACAGCGGCGAACGAAGCGCCGGTGACAAGCGCGGCGATCGCCGCACCCACCGCCGCCGAGCCCAGCAACGCGGGACCGGGCCCACCAGGGACCGGGGGCGTGGCCGTGCCGGCCGGCCGGGCCGTGCCCGGCGAGCCGGACACTCCGGGCGAACCGGGCTCGGGTCTAGGCACGGCACCATGCTGCCACGGGCGATCGTCCGTGGAACCAGGGCCCGGTGTACCCGCACGTGTCCCGTCGTCGACCGCTTCGCGCAGGCATCCGCCGGCACCCCATGCTCATCCCCCCGCGAACGGGGGTAAGACCTCGACCACCGCGCCCTCCCGCAGCGGCACGGTGGCCGGGTCACGGCGGCCCACCGGCTCGTCGTCCAGCAGGAACGCGCACCTCCGCAGCACCGTGGCGAGCCTCTCGCCCCGCCGGTGGGTGACCTCGTCCAGCGCGCCGGCGAGGGTGGCGGCGTCCACCGGCTCCTGTTCGACGCCGGCCGCCTCACGGGCCCCGGCCCAGTACCTGACCACCACGCGTGCCACGGCCCGACCTCACTCCTCGCGTTCGTCGTGCTCCTTGTGCCCCGTCGGGAACATCCGGCCCGGCGCCGGCCTGCCCCGCCCGGCCGGCGGGAGCCCCGTCTCCCCCGCCCACCGCCGCGCGCAGTCGGCCCATTCCGGACGGCCGGCGAGCAGATCGGGCAGGTGCGCCCCGATCCGGTCGACCAGGCCCGGGACGACCCCGGCCTCGGCGTGCCCGAAGCCGGGAACCAGCCACAGCTGCGCGGACGGGCCGGCCGCCGCGGCGAGCGCACGCGGATGTTCCTCAGTGAAGTACGTATCCCGGTCGCCGTGCACGATGAGGAGAGGGGTCGGTGCGATCCGCCCGATCACCTCGACGGGTGAGGGCGGGACGGCCGGCCATGCCTGCGCCGCGATGCGGACCCCGAGGGCGAGGCGGGCGGCGACCCGGCCGGACGCCGTCTCGGCGAACCAGTGCACCCGCCGCATCGGCGCCGTGTCGCGGACGAACCACCGGCTGGCCGCGCTGACGGAGACAACCGCGTCAGGACGATGCCGGAGCCGATGCCCGTGCACCGCCACCCCGGATGAGGCCAATCCGGCATGCCGGACCACAGCGGCACCACCCATGGACCACCCGAGAGTGACCACCTTCCGGTAGCCGAGGCGACGTGCCTCACCCACCGCAGCATCCACGTCGAGGACCTCGCGGTCCCCGAAAGTGCACGTGCCCGTCGATCGACCGTGACCACGCAGGTCCATCGACAGCACACTCACGTGCCGACGCAATTCCTCTGTTACAGCACGCAGCGCCGGCCGCCCGATCGATCCGGAGAAGCCGTGGGCGACGACGGCGCAGACGGCGTCCGGGTCTGTCACCACAGGAACACGATTCCGCAGCTCCGTGGCCAGGATCTCAGCGTCTGCGGTGGGAAGAAGTCGATAGACAGTAGGAGCGGAGTAGGGCACTCCGCTATCCTCCCCACAGACCGGTACTCGTTTCATGCCCATGACGGTCGTGGAACGTGGGACACCGGAGACAAGGATCGCCTGGGTCGACGCTGCCCCAACACACACCGCACCTGGAGGAGCCGTCTTGAGCGTCGTCCTTTTGCTCACCAACGCCCCCGGTCCGTCGGCCGAGTCCTTCCCGTCCCTTGGCCTCCTCACACACACGGTCCGTGTCGCGCCGCTGGAGGCAAGTGCACTGCTCGACGCACCCCCGGTCGATGTGATCGTCGTCGACGGCCGCCGCGAGCTCGTCATCGCGCGGGGCCTGTGCCGCCTGCTGCGCACCACCGGGCTCACCACGCCGCTGCTCGCCCTCGTCACCGAGGGCGGCCTCGCCGCGGTCTCCGCGGACTGGGGCGTCGACGACGTGGTGCTCGACAGTGCCGGGCCGGCCGAGGTCGAGGCGCGGCTGCGGCTGGCCATCGGCCGGGTCGCGGCGGCGGGCGGCACCGCCGAGGCCGGAGTGATCCGGTCGGGTGACCTCTCCGTCGACGAGACCACCTACTCCGCCAAGCTGCGGGGGCGTCCCCTCGAGCTCACCTTCAAGGAGTTCGAGCTGCTCAAGTACCTCGCGCAGCACCCGGGGCGGGTCTTCACCCGGGCGCAGCTCCTGCAGGAGGTCTGGGGCTACGACTACTACGGAGGCACGCGGACGGTGGACGTGCATGTCCGCCGGCTGCGCGCGAAGCTGGGCCCCGAGCACGAGGCGATGATCGGAACCGTCCGCCACGTCGGCTACAAGTTCGTGGCTCCGCCGATCTCGCCGCTGCCCGAGTCCGCCAGCCGCATGGACCGCGACGACATCCGCTCCCCCGAGCGCGTCTGACCGGTCCGCACGTCGCGTCGCGGTTCCCGCCACACGCGGCGCGCACCCCGCACGGACAGTACGGCGGCGTATCCGAGGTTCTCCCCCGGATGCGCGTACCTGGAGGGTCCGGTGGCCGTCGAGAAACGGTTGCCGGGCCCTCCCGGCATGTCCGGGCCCGTCGGGGCCCGGCCGCCCGTCCAAGCCTGTCTGCGCCCGTCTCCGCCCGTCCGCGCCCGGACGGGCCGCCCAGGACTCACATGTCCGTCACGCACAGCGATACGCTCCGGGGCGGCGCCCGCCGCGAAACCTGCCGGTGACCTGGCGAGATCGATCCGGCCCTGGGCACGCAGGTCCCACGGCACCTCCGGGGCGGCCCCTCGCCCACGCTCGTCACCTTGACGTCCGTCCGCAGGGCTCCGCGGGCCGGGGGCTGATGGCCGGGCGCGGCCCCGAGCCGCGCCCGGATGCCCGCCGCGTCAGATGAGCGCATGCGGACGTCCCCGAACCGCGCCGAACGACCCCACCGGACCCACTAACGTCGACGGATGACCTCGCTGAGCTGGCTCCGCGCACTCGACGCGAACGATGTGGCCGCCATCAACGACCTGCTGGCCGCCGCCGAGCGCGCGGACGGGAACGGCGTGTCCGAGGATGTCCGGCTCACCCTCCGCCCGGGGGCGGCGGCCAGTGGCGCGGGGCACCTGGTCGCGTGGGAGGGATCGTCCGTGGTGGGGTTCGCCGCCGTGGGCGGTGATGCGGCGGAGCGCCAGGCCGAAGTGGTCGTCCACCCGGATCACCGGCGTGCCGGAATCGGGACGGCGCTCGTCCGCGAGCTTTCCCGGGCGACGGATGGCCCGTCCCACCTGAACATCTGGGCCCATGGGGATTCACCGGCCGCCGCCGCGCTGGCCGGACGTACCGGTTTCGAGCGAGCGCGGGTACTCCTCCAGCTGCGCCGGCCCCTGCTCCCGACCGCCGCCCCGGGAGCGGGGCCCGGAGCCCTGGCCAGCGGAGATGATCTCCCCGAGCCGGTGCTGCCGGCCGGGGTGACGCTTCGCACGTTCGAGGTGGGCCGGGACGAGGCGGCCTGGCTGGCAGTCAACGCCGCGGCGTTCGCCACCCACCCCGAGCAGGGCCGCTGGACGTCCGATGACCTCCGTGCGCGCGAGGCGGAGCCGTGGTTCGACCCAGCCGGCTTCTTCCTCGCGGAGCGGGACGGAGACCTGGTCGGGTTCCACTGGACGAAGGTGCACCCCGACGACCCGACGCCGACGCCGACGCCGGGCGACCGGCCGCCCGGGGCCGGGCAGGGCCCCGCCGGCCCGATCGGCGAGGTCTACGTGGTCGGGGTGGCCCCGGGCGCGGCGGGAACGGGCCTGGGCCGGCTTCTCACCGTCGCCGGCCTGCGACACCTGCGCGGGCGCGGCCTCGGCACGGTGATGCTCTTCGTGGACGAGGACAACGCGCCCGCCGTGCGGCTGTACACCGGCCTGGGCTTCCACCGGCACATCACCGACGTCTCCTACCGGCGGGCGACCCCGGGCCGCGGGCCCGCCTGACCCGCGAGACCCCCACGGGCCTGGACGGGCGCGACCGAACCGTGGTCGATATCGATCACGGTGGTCAGGTTCGTCACGTCGAGCAGGCGGTAGGCGTTCTCGTTGAGGTTGCGCAGCACCAGCCGCCCGCCGGCGGACCGCTGCCGCTGATGCGCGTAAAGGATCACGGCCAGCCCCTGGGAGTCGAGGAAGCTGACCTGCCGGAGATCGACGATGATCTCGCGGACTCCGGCGATCCGCGCATCAAGCAACGCCTCCCGCAGCGGCTCCAGGGACGAGTAGTCGATCTCGCCTTCCGGGTGCACGACGACGGCGTCTCGACCTGTCACTTCCACACGCACGCTGGGGACCATGGCTCCGGTCGGCCGCGACGACGGTGCGAGGCGGGAAGCCCGGCCGGCCTGCCTCCCGCGGCGCCACGCGCTCCGGACAAGCGCGGTAATGCAGCCTCTACCCAGGGGGTATCGAGCTCACACCGAAGCCAGGTCATGGTTTTTCCGGCATCGGGCTTTCCGTCCGCCCGCCGGCCTTCCCCGATCATGCGCCGTCTCACGCGGCACGTGACATGCGGCGCTCGGCAGCGGGTCGCTCCCGCGCAATCGGGCTCCGCGGCCGACGCAATGGCGCGGACCCGCCACCTGCAGCAGCCTGGTTTACATGGGGCGACGGGATAGCCGAGCCAGGGTGGTCGGAACCGCGCCCGGATCGAATTCTGCCCTGCTTCTTCTCCACCATCGGGCCGGATCACCACGACATACCCGGAGGAATGAAGAAGCTCTTCGACGAGAAACTCCCCGCCGCGCGGGGTGTTACCTCCGGAATCACCGTGAGACGGTCATCCCGCAAACAGCGATCGAGCAATCTCCCCGCCGCGGAGGAGGACCACGCGATGTCCCGACCGACCCCGGACACCACACCGAGTGACGATCTCGCCGACCTGGCCCTGCGTCGCCCGGCACCCACACCCCGTGAAGTGACAATCTTCGTCGGCCGCGTGGACGGCGCTGCCGTCACCGTTGCCGCCGCTCCCCGGCCACCCGGCCACGAGCGGCGCGGGGCCATGCACGCCACCGCGACCGGGCAGCCCCACGCTCGCGAGGCACCGACCAGGGGACAGCCCGACGCGGAGTGGTACCGCGCCGGACGACCCGACACGTACGGCGGCGCCACCCGCGACGCGCACGACATCCACACCACGGACGATCTGCTGCGCGGCGAGCCGGAGAACAGTCCTTACCGTGCTTTCGCCACCCACGGTCCGAACGAGCCAGACCAGCTGGACGAACCAGCCGGGCCGGGTGAGCGGGAGGAGTGGGAGGACGGACTGGAGGAAGGGCCGGTGGTACGGCTCCGGATCGCCCCGGCCGGGCCCGGGATCTCCGCCGCCACCGATCTCGGCGCGGACGAGGTCCACCGGATCATCGAACACCTGCTCGCGCTCGACGCCGCCCGGCGATCAGCGCTTCTCGACGCCGAAGCCAGCTTCGCCGGCCAGGCTGCCCCGGCCGGCCCCGGCGACGAGGCCGGCCCGTTCAGGCCGGCAGCCCGGCCCGGGGGCGCGGACGGGACGCGGATCACGGTCATCACCGCCGAGGGAACCACGGCGGGCGGCCTCCGGCATGCCCTGGCCTCCGTGCCGGCCGACGCCCGCCTGCGGGACTTCACCAGCGACACAGAGGTCGTCCTGGTGTTCGACGAGCCTTCGTAGCGCAGCGACTGCTCCGGAGGCGGCCCGGCCGGTCAGCCCTTCGCCACACCGGCCCGCCGAGCCTCCAGATCGGCCCGGTCGGCGACCCAGTAGGGCCCCTCGTCCTCGACCATGTCCGTCATGATCACGTGGTGATGTCCCTGGTGCCCGGTGGGCAGCAGGCAGGTCATCCCCTCCGCCCGGCATCCGGGGGCCGTGACGGTCCTCGGGGCGGACCAGGACAGCCACACCTCCTCGTTCCCCCAGCCCTGCAGGACGGCCATGTGGCTGTCGGGGTGACCCTCCTGCAGCCCGCAGGTCACCTCACTGGGCACCTCGTACGCGGCTCCCGGCACATCGTCGAGCCGCATGACAATGTCCTCGGGCACGCGCTGCCAGGCCCCGCAGCCGCCCTCCTCCATGATCATCCCGTTGCCGTTCCCTCCGCTGTCGCCACCGGCGGACCGTCACCACTCACCCTAAACAGGGGCAAGATAGACACTCTTCGTGTCCGCATCGTCACATGCGCGATCGACGCACCGATATAAGCACGGACCGTCGGGAGGCCTCCCAGCAGGGCGGAATCATCCCTTTTCTGCAGAGACGCGCCGTTGCTCCGTTCCGCTTTCCTGGTGCACCGCCCGTTTTCCGCGCTGCCACCCTGGCGGGACGGCGTCGGAGGCGGGCATCCGGCGCCACCCGCGCAGGTGTGGCCGGTAACAGTCAGACCACGGAAATCGCGAGGGCGGCTGCCATCGGCCCGACGAGAGTCATCACACTGTCCGCATCGACCTCCGCGCCGGCGAGCCCGTGCACCCCCACGGCACCGTCGAAGCGACATCCGTGGAAGGCGGCCGCCGTGATCGTGACCCCCGTGAACACCGCCCCGTTGAGGGTGCAGTCCTCGAACCGGACGTGATCCAGCCGTGTCCCGGTCAGGTCAAGACCGGACAGATCGCAGCCGGTGAAGCGGGCACGGTGCAGCCGGCACGACCGGAGGGTGACCCCGTCCGCGCGGACCTGGTCCAGGACGAGGTCGTGGAACTCGCCCCGGATCCACACTGTGCCGGACACCCGGCCGCCCGTGATCTGGATGCGGGTGCCACCGCCGCCGTCGATCACGACACCGGCCAGAACCCCCTGATCGATCAGGACATCCCGCAGGCGCAGGCCCGCGGCCTCACCCCCCAGGACGCGCGTGCCGGCGAGCACGGTGGAATCGATCGTCGCACCGGCCAGACCGCCCCCATCCGGATCTCCGGCGGCGAGGGCCGCGCTCAGGTCCTCGACGGTTCCGCGCACGACCCGCGGCTGCCGACCCGCCGGCTGCCCACCCGCCGGCCGCCGGCCGCCGGTGCCCCGGTCGAGCTGGCCGATCGCCAGAACCGACAGGTCGAGATCCGGTGTTGCCGGCTGCCACGGGCCGACTCGCCTGCGCGGGGTCATGGCCCGATTCTGCCGGCAGGCCCGCAGCCGACTCAGGGCGACGCCGGGCCAAGCCCTGCCACCCCTGCCGGCCTCGGAGGGCGTCGTCAGCCTCGAATGGCGTCGACCAGCGAGATCAACGCCAGCACGGTGAAGGCGACCGCCGCGATTCGCGTGATCAGGCGCACCGACAGGACACGAAGGAGCCCACGCCCGCCGGCGATGGCCATGGCCGCGACGGTCCACAGCGCGAGGACGGCGCCAAGCCACACCGCCACCGGCGCGGAGTAGCGGGCAGCGAGGTTCGCGGTCGAGAACTGGGTGAGGTCACCGAGTTCCGCGATGAACACCACCGCGAACGACGTCGCGGCCACGCGCAGGAACCCCGAGCGATCAGCGCCGCCGCCCGCGGATCCGGCGACGCCATTCCCCTTCGAACCCACGGCAGCCGCGCCGACACCGGCCTCGGCCCGCGCGCCTGCCCCGTGCCCGGGCTCCGTCGCGGTCCCGGCTGCGCCTCCAGCCCCGGTGTCTCCGGCAGCGACACCGACACCGGGTTCTCGGGACGTCTCCGACTGGTCCGGCTCCGCACCAGGACCGTCTCCCCCGTTCTCCCGGCCCTCCCGCAGGACGAGCACGGCGCCGAGGGCGAAGAGCAGCGCCGCGACCCCGTCGACGGCCCGGGACGGCAGCAGTGACAGTGCGCTTCCCGCCGCCACGGCCAGCGTCACCTGCACGGCGAAGGCCGCGGCGACACCGACCCAGACATACAGCGGACGGAAGCGGCTACCCAGGACGAGACTCGCCACCATCGTCTTGTCCGGGAGCTCTGCAAGGAAGATCACTGCGAAGGTGACGAGGACGGCGGTGAGACTCACGGGCTCGGATCCCTCTCTTCAGAGGCCGGGCCGGTGACGGGAACCGCCTTCGACCCGGCATGACAGCCAGATCGAAGGTCTCGCCCACCTGACAGAGGTCAGGCCCGACGGCCGGGCCCGAAAAACGGGCCAGTATGTCGACACGCCGGACCGTGCACGACCTGGGATCACCACCGGCCCAGGCCCGCCCGCCCATCGCTGGGGCGGCGGTGCACATCGGCCGGGGAACACCCGGGTTGCCACGGCGGGGCTACTCCCCTTCTCCTCGCACAGTACCCCGTACCCGTCCGTGACGCCGGATTCGCAACCGCACAGAGGACAACAACCAGACCACACCCAACCCACTCTCCACGGAGTGCCATCATTTATTTACAGACAGATACGACTAGCATCACTCAAGGTGATCGCCGATCCTGGCCGACCGTCCGTCGAACCCACGCGGTTCCTCACCCTTCCCGCAACACCGAGCAGGGTGATCACGGCCCGCGCGGTCCCAGGTGACCCGACCGCTGGCCGCCTCGCCCCGAGCGAACCAACCCCGTACCGCCCGAGACCCACCGAGCAGACCGGGACCGCCCGGCGGCCCGCCGGGCGGTCCGGCGCGCTTCCCCGCACCACACCGGCACACCCGAGCGGTTCCGTCCCCGGCGCGGCCCTCACCACAGCGGGCCAGGTCCCGGCCCGCCTGCGTCCGGTGATCAACGCGACGGGGATCCTGCTGCACGACGGCCTGGGCCGGGCACCACTCTCGCCCGCGGCACGGGCGGCGGTCGACGCCGCCGCCGCGACCTGCGACCTCGAACTCGACCTGGCGACCGGCCGCCGCGGTCGCCGCGGAAGCTCCGCGCTGACGGCGCTCGCCGCGACAGTGCCCGCTGCCCGTTCCGTCCATGTCGTCAACAACAACGCTGGCGCCCTCATGCTCGCGGCCCTGGCCCTGGCCGGCGGCCGGGAGATCGTCGTCAGCCGCGGTGAGATCGTCGAAACCGCCGACGGGTTCCGGCTGCCCGAGCTGCTGACGTCCACCGGCGCCCGGCTGCGGGAGGTCGGGACCACCAACCGGACGACCCTGGGCGACTACGCGGACGCCATCGGACCACGTACCGGCTTCGTGCTCCGGATGCACCCGCCGAGTTTCCAGATGGTCGGGCTCACCGCCGCACCGGCGCTGACCGATCTCGCCGAGCTGTGCGCCCGCCGGGGCGTGCCCCTGATCGGGGATCCCGGCTCGGGGCTGCTGACCCCGGACCAGGCGCTCCCCGGCGAACCGGACGCCTCGACCTGGCTGCGCGACGGCGTCAGCCTCGTGACCACCTGCGGCGACAAGCTGCTCGGCGGTCCGCAGTGTGGTCTCGTCCTTGGCCGGGCCGACCTCGTCGACCGGATGCGCCGCCATCCGATGGCCCGGGCCCTGCGGGTCGACAAACTGACACTGGCCGCGCTGGAAGCGACCCTGCGCTTCGGCGACAGTCCCGTACGCCACTTCCTGCACGCGGACGCCGCGGCACTGCGGAGCCGCGCCGAGCGCCTGGCGTCCTGGCTGCGCGGGTCCGGGGTGCCCGCGTCGGCGGTGAGCAGCCGGGCCGTGGTCAGCTCGGACAGCGTCGACGACACCAACCGATCCCCCAGCGCCGCCCGCCGGGCCACGGTCGGGACGGGGACGGGCCTCGGCGGTCACGGCGCTGGCCTGCCCAGCGCGGCCATCGCACTCGACGCCAGCCTCGCCGCGCTGCTGCGCCAGGGCCGCCCGTCCGTACTGGGACGGGTCGAGCAGGGTTGCTGCCTGCTGGATCTGCGATCGGTGCCGCCGGATCTGGATCCGGTTCTCGCAGCGACGGTCCTCGCGGCCTCCACCGGAGCAGGATCCGGCGCCGGCGACATCCCGGCCGCACCGCCCGAACCCACCGACACGTCCGAGTACCCCGACGAGCATGGAGGGCCTGGAGGGCCTGGAGGGCCTGGAGGGCCTGGAGGGTCTGGAGGGTCTGGAGGCACCGGCACCGAATCGGCGGGCTGGGCGCATGCACCGGGCTGGGCGCGGCCCACCGACCGCTCCCCGTCCGCGGGCTGGACACCGGCGGACGTCGACGAGGTGACGCTGCAGTGACGTCGGCGGTGACCTCGGCAGTGACCTCGGCGGTAAGGCCGGCCGTGCAGCCGCCGTGGTGACCTGCGGCCTGCGCTGGGCCGGTGGGTTCGTCCTTGTCACCCACGGCCTGGTGCACCTGCTGATCTGGCCGGGTGCGCCCCTCGGGACGTCCGGCGACACCACCCGGCTGCGCTGGAACGGCACGTCCTGGTCCTGGGTACCGGGCTGGATGCCGCCCGCGGCGGTCAGCGCCGTGGGCGGGACGCTGCTCGCCGCGGCTGTTCTCGGTTGCCTCTTCGGTGGTCTCGCTCTGCTCGGGCTGCCGGTGGCACACCGGTTCCCGCTGTCGGCCGCCGGCACCGGCGCCGTCTGCTCACTGCTGCTGTTCGCACTGATCTGGCCGGGGCTCGAACCGGACCCCGCCGAGTTCGCCGCCGGGGCGGTCCTGAGCGCAGCGCTGCTCGCCGGGGTCTGTCTCACCCTGCTGGCGCGTAGGTGGAGGCGCCGTTCCAGCTCCCCGGCAGAGCCGGGCGGCCCCGCCGGGCCAGAGGGCGCAGCCGCCCCACCAGCCCAGGACCGCCAGGACCGCCAGCACCGCCGTCAGGCTGGGGACACCGTGCGGTCGGGGAGTCCGTCCAGCTCAGGAACGCCGTTCAGGTCAGAGACGCTGCCCTGGCCAGAGACACCGTGCTGGCCAGGAACACTGTTCAGGCCAGGGACAGGGCCGACAGCTCACGGTTGAGATTGGCCCGGGCGGCCGGCTCCCAGAGCCTGCGGGCCCAGGCCGTCGCGTAGATCGGCCCGTCCAGAAGGTTCCGGAGGACGGCACCCCGCCCGGCAGCCCAGGTGCCGCCGCCGACCCAGGCGTACTCGAGCCGCACCCGGCGGACGTACCTGTCGTAGGACGGCGCCGGGCGGGCCAGCACCCGCAGGTCGGCATCGTTCACGAAGCTCTCGTCTGCTGCCTCGGAGTGGTGCCCTGCTGTGGCCTCCACCAGCCGGCGCACGTCGGCGATCACAGCCGCCGGGCAGCCGAGACCGCCGAGGACATCACCGGCCAGGTCCGCGGATCTGCTCTCGTTGTCGCGCGCACGCGAGTCGTACACCGCATCGTGGAAATGCACCGCGAGCAGGCAGACCGGCACGTTCACGCCGGCGGCCGGCGCCCGGTCGGCGGCGATCAGCAGATGGAAGGCAGCGGTCGTCTCCGCCACGTGACGGAGCGTGTGGTAGTGACGGCCGGGTTCCCGGTAGCGCCGGACGAGGTCCACGAAGGCGGCCACCCGGTCCCCGGCCTCGGCCGTGGCGCCGGCAGCGACCAGCGCGCCGTCGAACGCCCGGGCGAGTGGCGAGCGTGCGGAAGCCATCCCACCCGCGATGGCGCCGGCCACGACGGAGTCGGTCACACTCTCGATCGTGAACGCTGTGTGCCTCTTTCGCAGCCGATTGCACGGATCTATCGATCACACCTTTGACTCATCGTTTGACAGGCAGCACGTTGCCGTAGTCGAACATGTGTGCGAATGTGAGCGCGTGGCAGTCCAGATAACGATCGACAACCAGACGTACACGTTGCGCGATGACGTCGACCCGGAGGAACTGCGGCGACGCGTCGCGCAGGCAGTCTTCCGTTGCGAGGTCGAACAGCTACATCTCGCGGGCGGGCAACGGCTCCTCGTCAACTGGCGCGCCGTCCGTTTCGTCCAGGTCAGTGCCACCACCTCGGGCACCACCAGCGTCACCGACGGCGCCGATTCCACTGCGGACGGCATCGCCGGCACCGGGCGATGACGGCGCCGGCGGCGATCCCCACCCCCCACCACCGGGGGTACGGAGAGTGACCACCGCACCGGCGGGCAGATCACGGCTCACCTTCGGCGGAAGCGGGGCTCCGTCGACGTCGTTGTGGCCGACCGCGCCCGCCTCCCCTCCCTCGACCCCGCCGGGCGCATGCCGCCTCCGGTCCGTCAGGACGGACAGTGTCGCCGCTTCCAGAACCCGCACCGAACGCACGAGCCCCGCGCCGCCCGGGTGCCTGCCACGCCCACCCGTGCCGTCGGCGAGCTCGTACCGCTCGACCCGCATCGGGTACTCCAGTTCCAGCGCCTCGATCGGGGTGTTCAGTGTGTTCGTCATCCCCACGTGCACCCCGGAGGAGCCGGGCCCGCGGGCCGACGCGCCCTGGCCGCCTCCCAGCGTCTCGTAGTAGGTCCAGGTGGCCCCGCCGATGATCAGGTTGTTCATGGTCCCCTGCCCGGGCGCCGGCAGGATCATCTCCGCCACGGCACCCGGCTGCTCCCCGACGCGGGGTGGGCCCTCCTGGCCGGCACCGACGGCCAGGCGCAGGGCGGCGAGGACGGTGTCGGCGATCCGCTGGGACGTCTCGACGTTGCCCGCCACCACGGCGGAGGGACGGCGGGCGTCCACCAGCGACCCGGGCTCGGTCACCACGGACAGCGGCGCATAGGTGCCGTCCCCACTCGGGACGTCGTCGGGCAGCAGCACCCGCAGCGCGAAGCAGCAGGCCGAGCGGGTCACGGCACGCGGGCAGTTGACGTTGCCGCGCACCGCCGGGGAGGTGCCGGTGAAGTCCACGGTCATGCTGTCGCCGGCGATGACGACCGCGACCCGCAGGGGGATGTCCCGATCATCGATGCCGTCCCCCTCCAGCTCGCTGTCCACCCGGTACACGCCGTCGGGCAGGCTCGCGATCACCGCACGGCTGCGCCGCTCGCCGTAGCGGAGCACCTCGGCGAACGATTCCAGCACCACCGACGCCCCGTGCCGGCGGGCGAGGTCGGTCAGCCGGGTGGCGGCCAGGCCGCCCGCGGCCGCCTGCGCACGCAGATCCCCGCGGCGCAGATCCGGCGTCCGCGAGTTGGCGCAGATGAGGTCGAGGACGTCCGCCTGCCACTCCCCGGCGCGGACCAGACGGATCGGGGGAATGATCAGACCTTCGGCGAAGATCTCGGTCGAGTCCGCCGGCATCGAGCCCGGGCGCATCCCACCCATGTCGGAGTGGTGCGCACGGGTCGCCGCGTAGCCGATCACCTCACCGTCGAGAACGAGCGGGGAGATCAGGGTGACGTCCGGCAGGTGGTTCCCGCCGGAGAAGGGGTCGTTGAGCACCCACACGTCGCCGGGTACCGGGCCGCGAGCGGCGACGACCCGCACCGACTCGTACATCGCGCCGAGGTGCACGGGCACATGGGCCGCCTGGGCGATCATCAGGCCGTCGAGGTCGAACAGCGCCGCGGAGCAGTCCCGACGTTCCTTGATGTTGGACGAGTAGGCGCTGCGGACCAGCAGGGTCCCCATCTCCTCCGCCACGCCACCGATCGCGCTCGACAGCACCGCAAGAGTCACCGGATCCATCCCTCCACCTTCCCACTCGACCCCTCCCGGGCGGGGCGGAGTGGGCCCCGCGCGGTGAGGCGGGTGGCGAGCGGGCAACGCCGCAGCCAGCCGGGGCGCCAGGCCCGCGGCAGGTCGGCGGCGGGCCGGCCTCGAGTCAGCGGCGGGCGGGAACAGCCGGCGCCAGGCGGACAGGGCCCGGACAGGGAAAAGACAGCGCTCTGACAGGGTGCGATAATTTACTTTTCAAGTACAAATCGTCATATTTCTGTACGAAAGCCGTGAGGCATCCGACAACCTGGCGTTGATGTCCCATTTATCTAGACCAACGGACGGATGAGTGGTTCAGTACGCAATCATGAAGGGATCGGGCCCTCGTTCCACCCGCAGACGGAACGAGATGCCTGATCATCTCCGAATGGCTGCGTCCAGGGAGTAGTGCAATGAGCGAGTACGACTTTTCGGTCGCCATTCTTGGCAGCGGTATCGCCGGCTCGACGCTGGCGAACATCCTCGCCCGACATGGCCACAGCGTGGTACTCGTCGACAGCGGCACCCACCCGAGATTCGCCCTGGGGGAATCGACGATCGGGGAGACGACCTATCTCCTCAAACTGCTGTCCAAACGCTTCGACGTACCGGAGCTCGGCCATGTGAGCAGCTTCGACGGGGTGCGCCAGCACGTCTCCTCGGCCTGCGGCGTGAAACGCAACTTCGGCTTCGTCTACCACCGCGAGGGCGAGATCCAGAACCCCGACGAGGTGACGCAGTGTAGCGTCTCGGAGTTCCCGAACGGACCCGAGATGCACATGCACCGCCAGGACATCGACTCGTACCTGTTCTACTCAGCCGTCCGCCACGGCGCGCACCCGCGGCAGCGGACCTTCGTGGACCACGTCGAGTTCACCGACACCGCGGCCACCCTGGTGACGAAGAGCAACGAACGGATACGCGTCCGCTACGTCGTCGACGCCTCCGGGCGGAACTCCGTGCTGGCGAACCAGTACGGCCTGCGCGACGACCCCTGCCGGTTCCGGACGCACTCGCGGACGCTGTTCACCCACATGGTCGGCGTCACCCCGTTCGACGAGGTCACCCGGCCCAGCGGGCAGCCGTCGCCCTGGTACCAGGGCACCCTGCACCACCTGTTCGACGGTGGCTGGCTGTGGGTCATTCCCTTCGACAACCACCAGCGCGCCACCAACCCGCTGTGCAGTGTCGGGCTCAACCTCGACACCCGCCGGTTCCCGAAGCAGCCCGGGGCCCGCGCGGAGGAGGAGTGGCAGGCGTTCCTCGACCGGTTCCCCAGTGTGGCCCGCCAGTTCGAGGGCGCGCGGCCGACCTGGGAGTGGGTCTCCACCGGGCGCACCCAGTACTCCAGCACCCGGACGGTGGGCGACCGCTGGGCGATGATGAGCCATGCCGCCGGCGCCGTCGACGCGCTGTTCTCCCGCGGCATGGCCAACACGATGCAGGTCATCTACGCCTTCGCGCCGCTGCTCATGGAGGCGCTCGCCGACGGCGACCTCTCCGCCGAGCGCTTCGCACCCATCGAGCAGCTCAACCAGACCATCCTGGACGTCAACGACCAGCTGGTGGCCGGCTCCTACGTCTCGTTCCGGGACTTCGACCTGTGGCGGGCCTGGTCGAAGGTGTGGTTCATGGCCTGGAACCTGGGGATTGCGCGCATCGTCGGCACCTACTTCACCTTCGAGGAGAGCGGCGACCCGGCGCTGTTCGAGCAGCTGTCCAACGCGCCCTTCCCGGGGACCTTCTGCCCGGACCTGCCCGAGTTCCAGGACCTGTTCCGTCAGCTCGGCACCATCATGGAGCAGGTCGACGGCGGCCGGACGGCGCCCGGCCAGGCCGTGGACCAGCTGGCGCGGCTCCTCGGCTCAGCGGCCTTCCTGCCCGCGCCGCTGCGGCTCGGCGACGTCCTGCGCCGGTGGCACGACGGTTCGTTCGAGGCACAGCGCCGGATGTACGAGTGGGGCCGCTCGACCTCGCCGGCGCCGCTGCGCCGCTGGTACGACTACGATCTCGACGCTCTCCTGAGCCGCACCGGCGGTGTGCGGGAGCCGGCCGCGCTCTGAGCCGGGCGGGAACACCGCCACCTTCTGTGACGGAAAGTAGCGCCAGTGGCGCCCGGCTCGACGTGCCACTGGCGCCGCCAGCGGCTTCGGCCGCTGCGGTGGATATCGCCCACACCGCCGCGAATCCAGGAACGCGACAGATCTCTCCGGCCCCGGAGGCCGCACTCGACCGGGGCCGGAGTACCGAAACCGACGCCTCCGCCGACGCACGCGGGCGTGCCGTGACGGAGGCCCGTACGCCATCGCGGCCGACTGAGATCCCGCCGCTGGGAAAGCGCGGAACCAGAACGGCGGTGGTTGAAGGCCGCGGCGACCCAGGTCGTCTGGGAAACGTGACCTGAATACGATGAACGGCCGCCGATCTCCGATTGCGGTGCCCCCGCCTTCCTGCAGGTGCCGACTCGCGCCGGTTCCAGAGCCCCGGAGCGGGCCGGATGAAGGCCGACCAGCGATTCTTTCAGAAACATGAGCCGGACCGCATCCCCGTGGTCAGGCCGGGGACATTCGCCGCGACCACCGGGCCTGTGGTCCCCCAACTTGAGGACAATATCGGCCCCGCGACGGGTATCCCGACCCGCCCCCGGCAGAATGTTCACGGCCGCAGCACGGCGGATCCGGGCGCAGCGCTACCCGTAAGGAGCACGATGTCATCTCTGTGGGCGGCCTCCGCCAGACCTCCCAGATCCCCGGCCGACCGGATCCGCCCGCCCGCTGGCCCGGCAGGCACCCGCCCGGCAGGCCCTTGCCCCCGGCAGGCCCTTGCCCGGCCAGGGCGGACCACGGCCGGAAGGCCCGCTGAGATGGCCACTCCCGCTGTCGGACAGCCGGCCCCCGATTTCACGCTGCCTGGCCTGACCCTGGCCGACAGAACGGCAGCCCGCTCCGACCTCACCCTCTCCCAGGAGCGGGGTCACCCGGTGGTCCTGGCGTTCCACCCCGGCGACAACACTCCGGCGTGCACGAAGCAGCTGTGTTCCCATGCCGCCGGCATCGAGGTGCTTCGCGGCCTCGGCGCACCGGTGTGGGGAATCGGAATCAACGGCGTCACCTATTCCGATGTCGACACGATCGCCGCCCAGCTCGCCACGTTCTAGAACGACGTGGGACGCGCGTGGTCCTCATCGACCGCCCACGGCCCATACCGTCCGACAGACCGTGGCGGAATGTCACCGAACCCGCCCCGCCGCGCGTCACACGGAAGGACCCGCCGGCCCGGAGCAGGCCTGGACCAGCGGTTCAGCAGGAGACCCAGCGACATCCGGGCACTGCTCTGACCTGCGCTTATGAAGCTCGGACAGCAATCCCACAGAGCTCTCAATATGCCCACTCGTGTTACCTGGCCAGCCCCGTCAACGACTACTGTGCGAAGTGCTCCATAACTGCACAGGTCGGATCCGCCCGAATCCTGGTGAGATGACACTGACAGGTACCAGCGCGTTGGCATTGCCGGGAGAGAGGGCCGTCACGTCATGGCGCTCGAGGACCCGGAGAGTGCTCCCATTTTCAAGTGGGGCGAAATGCGAAGAAGGCTCGGGACCTGGTGGTTCGCACGAGAGGACCGACCTGCCGAAGACAACGGGGACAGCGAAAAGACCGCCAAGGACGAAGCCAGCGACCAAGCAGGAGGCGACATGAACAGCGTTGACATCGCGTTGAAGGAATCACTGGAGATCGAGGGGGCGACCGGGGTCGCGCTCGTCGACTTCACCAGCGGGATGACCCTCGGCAAGCTCAGCAACATCCACAACTTCGACCTCGAGATCGCGGCCGCGGGCAACACCGAGGTCATCCGGTCGAAGATCCGCACCATGGAGAACCTGGGCCTGCAGGACACCATCGAGGACATCCTCATCACGCTCGGCCGGCAGTACCACCTGATCAGGCTGCTCAGCAGCCACACCGGCCGCGGCCTGTTCATCTACCTGGTGCTCGACAAGGGTCGCGCGAACCTCGCGATGGCTCGCCACCGCCTGCGCTCCATCGAGTCCCGCCTCGACATGTGACGCCCCTGCATCCCTGTGACGGCCGGCTGCCGTCGGGACGGCCCACGAGGGCCCGCCCCGACGGCAGCCGTCGCATGTGCGGGGCCGAATGCGCATACACCCCGCAGACCCCTCGCCGTCGCCTGAGCCTGCCCTGTCGGGCCCCCCTGTAGGGGTATCGACGACGGCCGCGCTGGCTGGCCGGACAGCACCGGTCCCCAGCCGGACGCCTCTGCCCCGACGGTGACCCACGCGCCTTGTGACCGGGCACTTCAGACCAGCGGCACCGGACGATCGCCCGCCCGCGGCCCGCCGCCGGATGGCACGGTGCCCCAGCGGCCCGATGACCCGGCACCATCGAGCGCCACCGCTTCTCCATCGCCTTGTTACGGTCGTTGCAGGCGACATGCTTCGGGCGGCCTGGTCGGCCGGGAAACGGTCTTCCACCGGTCCGCACGCAGGCAGGTCGGACGTCCGCCGATTCGACGGGCTCGACGCTCCTGACCGACTTCCGACGGGCCGCGGCCCGAGACTAAATACAGCCGTGACGCCTGCCGGGTGGATGTACGCGATGCCTCGAACCGATGACCGGGCGGCTTGCGGGATAACAGGACGGAAAGAAGATCCTTCGCCGGCCGGTTAAGTAAGTCTCATCGAAGGATTTTTCCTGGATCAGATAAGTCAGCTACTTACACTGACAGGGAGCGGCACGGCATCGCGACTCCACCCACAAGGCGAACGTAGATCAACACCGGAAGGGTGAACATGAGCATTCCGCGGCGTCAGGCGATCAAGGTCGGCATGTATCTGCTGAAGCAGAAAATCGCACGTCGGGACAAGTTCCCGATTTCTCTGGAGCTGGAACCGCTCTTCGCGTGCAACCTCTCCTGCGAGGGTTGCGGCAAGATCCAGCACCCCGCGGATGTCCTCCGGCAGCGGATGCCGGTCGAGCAGGCACTCGCCGCCGCCGACGAGTGCGGAGCCCCCGTCGTCTGCCTGGCGGGCGGCGAGCCGCTCATGCACCCAGAGATCGAAAAGATCGTGGAAGGCCTGGTCAAGCGCAAGAAGTTCATCTACCTCTGCACCAACGCGCTGCTGCTGCCGCGCAAGATCGACAAGCTGACCCCGTCGCCGTATCTGTCGCTCGCCGTCCACATCGACGGCCTCGAGGAGCGGCACGACGAGTCCGTGGCAAAGAAGGGTGTGTTCGCCCAGGCGGTGGACGCCATCAAGGATGCGCAGCGCCGCGGCTTCCGGGTGACCACCAACACCACCTTCTTCAACACCGACACCCCGCAGACCGTCATCGAGGTGCTGGACTTCCTGAACAACGACCTCAACGTCGACGGGATGATGCTCTCGCCCGCCTACGCCTACGAGAAGGCGCCCGAGCAGGACAGGTTCCTCGGGGTCAAGGAGACCCAGGAGCTTTTCCGCAAGGCGTTCGCCGACGGGCGGCGCGAGCGCTGGAACATCAGCCACTCGCCGCTGTTCCTGGACTTCCTCGAGGGCAAGGTCGACTTTGCCTGCACCGCCTGGGGAATTCCCTCGTACTCCCTGTATGGCTGGCAGAAGCCGTGCTATCTGATGGGTGACGGCTACGCCAGCTCCTACAAGGAGCTGCTGGAAACGACCGACTGGGATTCGTACGGCCGGGGCCGTGACCCACGCTGCGACAACTGCATGGCGCACTGTGGCTACGAGCCCACGGCGATTGCGGCGACGCTGAGCTCGCTGCGGGAGTCGATCCGCGCGTCACGCTGAGCCGCCCGGCGGACAGCTGTGGCCGGACGACCTCGGTGACGGCGGCCCGGCTCCTCACCCGGAGACTGGCAGCCGTCGCACCGAGGCCCGTCCGCACCCCGGCGCGACCGCTCCGGGACAGTCACGAGTGCTGCTTCCGCAAGCGTTCGAGCAGGGAGATCGAGACCTCCTCCGAGCGCGCCATCGTTCCCCAGCCCTCGATGAACAGCCCGTCATAGCTGAGCCCCACCCAGCGCCCGGTCAGTCGGTCGCCATGCGGGTGCAGCGACAGGAACAGTGTGCCTTTCGACCGCACCGGCCCGTCAGCGGCGGCGTACCAGCCCATGACGATCTCGTTGTCGAAGAACCGCAGCTCCCCCGACCACAGATACCCGCCGGCCTCAAGGGTCAGCCCGCGGGAGACCGCCTCGATGGTGAGATGGTCGCCGGTGTGGCTCACCGCGACCTCCTGCGAGGAGTGGATCTCCTCGCCGTCCCGGAAGGTCTGCCAGGACGTCCACCACCGCCCGGACAGCTCGTTGCGCACCCGCCCCGGTGGCCCCCGGAGCCCCGACGAGGGCTGGGGGGCGGGCGCGGCCGACGCGCTCGACATCGTCGCGGACGCGACGGCTACGGGCACCACCGCCGCGGCGCTGCCTCCGACGATGAGTTGTCGGCGATCCGTGATGTCCACCTCCTTCGAGACCTCCATCCAGGTCACGCCCGCCTGACCTCCCTTGTCCTCCAGCCAGGCGTGCCGCCGCAGCTCGACGAGCGTGCCGCCCGCCTTCAGCTCCGCGTCAATCGCGCTCACGAGCGACTGAGACGGCACACCCAGCAGGCCGCGCTCGGCCTTCGAGAGGTAACTCGGTTGGTAACGCACCCGGTTGGCGAGCTGGGCCTGACTGAGCCCAGCGGCCTTCCTGTACTGGACGATGGCGTCCAGCAGGCTGGCGAGACGTGGTTGCATGTCCCTCACATCGTCCACCCGGGATCCCCGGTTCTGGTTCGCCGCCGACTGTGTCCAACCGGTCTGACTGCTGTCACACCCCTGCATCCGCAACACCGAGCCCCCGCTCCGCCGCCGTTCGTCCGCTGATCTCCTGCTTTGATGGTGCCATGCGACCCGGTTCCGTCGCCTGAGCCGCATTCGGCCTTCCTGTGGCTCTGTGTCGCATCTCCCGTCCGCAGTATGACGCCTCTCACACCCTCCCTTTTCGGTCAGTCTTCAGAGACCGTCAACGCAGGGAGGGAGGACGTCGTCCAGCAGTCACCGCGCCGAACCGGAGCACAGGACATGACAGGGAACAGGCAGCTCGCCGGCCCCGCCGGCAACATCGACAAGAAACGGTTTGATTTCTCCAAAGAAGCTGAATCATTTCTCGCCCTGACGAGGCAGAAGTGACCACACCGAGCCCACTTCATCCGCCGTCCGAGGAAAGCTGGCGCGAGGCCCAGCACAACCCACGGGTGAGATGGTCGACGCCGGCCGCCTACGCGGTCGTTCTGGTCGACGAGGCGGGCGCTCCCACATCTGTGGTGGGAACCTTCCCCGGGCCGATGTCGGCGGAGATGTACGGGCGGATCGTCGGAACCGAGTTCCGGGTCGTCCGTGTGACACCGGCGGGCGCGCCGCTGTGAGCCGCCGCGATCTGTGCCACTCCTACCAGGCAGGACGGCTACGTGGCCTGCCCGACCCGCGCGTCACCCGGGGTGAGGTCGGGCGGGGCCCGACCCGGCGGAGCCGGGCGAGAGGCCGGGTGGCCCACCCCGGCGAGGTGCGATGCGCCCGGACGGAGCCTGACATCACGCCCGACCCCTCGGGCCACGCCAGAGGCCACAACCACGGTCACCGCTCGAACATCGACACGGCCACTCACCTGGGCGCTGACACCGACGCCGACACTGGCGCCGACGCCGACACTGACACCGACGCCGACGCCGACGCTGACACCGGCGCCGGGCGAGACGGCACCGGGACGAGCGACAGCGACCAGCCCGACACCAGGAAGCACGACACCGAGTGACCCGACGCCGAGCGGGCCGGTTGCCGCGCCCACGGCCCCGGCCCGGCCCCGGTCGTCGTACCGCGACCGGCGCCAGCCGCGGGTGCCGCCCCCGTGCGATGGCACCCGGCGCGACGGCACCCGGCGTTGTCACGACCGGCCCCCGGGTCTCGGGTCACGAAACCCGGCGCGGCGACGCCGGGAGACCTTCTAGGAGAACTTCGGCAGAACCTCACGCTCGAAGAGGCGCAGGCTCGCCCACGCGGCTTCCGGCGGTATACCGCCGCAGAGCGGATGGAACTGCACGAAGGGGAACGGCGCCTCCTTCTGCTCGGCTACCAGCTGGTCAGGAGTGAGCACCCGGTACTGCCCGTCGGCACGCAGCTGCTCCAGCCCGGACTTCGAGTGGAACGGGGAAGCGACGTTGTTCTCGGCCTGCCAGGCGCCGTACGCGTTGGTCTCATGGAAGAAGTACGGCGCCATCTGCTGCCAGCCGTCCTCCGGGTCCTCGGCCAGCGCCACCACCTTGTTCATTCCGACCGGAGACGTACCGGGATCCGGACGGCCGAGTTTCTGGACCTCGTCGCGGTAGAACTCCCAGATCTCCGGAAGCGCCGGGATGAAACCGTCGGCGATACGCGCGGCACGCCGGGCCGCCGCCTCGCTGTTTCCGCCGAGCAGGAGGGACGGGCCGCCGGGGCGGTGCGGCGAGGGCGTGACATGGACGGTCCGGCCGCGGTACTCGAACGGTTCCCCGCTGAAGGCCGCCTTCAGCGTTGTGATCGTCTCGGTCACGCGCTTCGCGCGCTCGTTCATCGGAACGTCGTACATCGCGAACTCCTCGCGGACGTACCCCGCTCCGACAATGAGGTCCACGCGACCCTTGCTGATGTTGTCGAGAACAATCAGGTCCTCGGCGAGCCGCAGCGGGTCGTAGAAGGGCGCGATCAGGGCCGCGACGAGGAAGCGAACGTTCTTCGTGCGGGCGGCCATCGCGGCGAGCATCGGGATCGGGCTCGGGAGATAGCCGTCCGGCGAGGAGTGGTGCTCCGAGACCGCGATGGTCACGCAGCCGAGCTGGTCTGCCCACTCGGCCATGTCAAGGGCCGCCGCGTAACGGTCGGCCATGGATGTACCGGCTAGATCCGGATTACGGAAGTCAAAGCGTAAGGCGAACAGCACGGCCGGAGACTAACAGGAATCAGGTCCACACGATTGAAGATCACCGGGCCGCAACAGCAGCTCAGCCGCGCCCATGGTGGATCGGCCCCGCCAGCGCCCGCAGCGGACCGCCCGTGCCGCCGCGGCGCACCGCGACGATCTCCGCCGCGATCGAGATCGCCGTCTCCTGCGGCATCCGTTCACCGGTGTCGAGGCCGATGGCGCACGCAGCCGCGCCAGATCACCGTCGGTGAAACCAAGCTCACGGAGCCGTCGTTCGCTCCAGCATTCCCTGCGCGTCGTCCCGCACCGCGGCGTCGAAGCGCGCGCTGCCGAGGGTGCCCGCGATCCCGCCCGGCCGCGCCCCGACCCCGTCGCGTGTCGGCCACAGGCGCGATACCCGGCCTGGCCTGCGGACCGCCGGTAAGCGCAGCACCGTCTCAGCCGCAGGCCGGCCCCACAGCGCTACCCTGCCGGCATGACCGGCCACCTTCCCGGCAGCACCGGATCCGGGCCGCCCCGTCCCGGCCCACGCACCGGCGCCCGGGTCGTCGCGGCCGTGCTCGCGGCGGGCAGCGGCAGCCGGATGGGCACGCCCAAGGCGGAGCTGCGGATCGGCGGCGCGCGGCTGGTGGACCGGGCCGTCGAGGCAGCCCGGGACGCAGGCTGCGCACGGATCATCGCGGTCGTCCGCGCCGGGACGGCGGTGCCGGGCGCCGAGTGCGTCGTGAACCCGGCCCCCGAGCGTGGGCTGCGCAGCTCCCTCGACCTGGCGCTTGAGCTCGCCGCCGACCCGGACCCGGGCCCGCCCCCACACTCGTCCCCGTGTGACGCGATCGTTCTGCTCCTGGTCGACATGCCCGGCATCAGCGGCGACGCGATCCGCGCCGTCGTCGCCGCCTGGCGCCCCGGCCGGGTCGCCATGGGCCGGTACGGCGACCGCCGCGGCCACCCGATCGTCATGGCACCGGACCTGTGGCGCGCGGCCCTCGCCCTCGCCGGTCCCGACGAGGGCGCCCGGCGCTTCCTCGCGGCCCACGCCGACCTCGTCGACGCCGTGCCCGTCCCGGGTGACCCCGCTGATCTGGACACCCCTGACGATCTCGCCCGCTGGACGTCCAGGTAGCGAGGGATGTCACTCGGGCACCGAGGGTAGCTCGGAACAGGGGCATGGACGTCTGAATTGCACCCTGATGTGACAGTGACCTCCAGCCCGCCCGGAACCGCCGGCTCATCAGGACCTGCCAGCTCATCAGGACCTGCCAGCTCGTCGGGAGCTTCGGGCTCGTCGGGAGCTTCGGGCTCGTCGGAACCGGCCGCGGCGCCCTCCACGAGTACCGCCCAGCTGCCCGTCCACCTTCTGGACGGAGCGGATGCGACGCCGTTGTTCACACCGTTCCGCCTGGGCGACGTAGAGGTCGCGAACCGGTTCGTCATGGCGCCCATGACGCGCCAGTTCTCCCCGGGCGGAGTACCGGGCGAGGACGTCGCCGCCTACTACGCCCGACGAGCCGCCCACCTCGGCCTGATCGTCACCGAGGGCACCTATGTCGGCCACCCGTCAGCCGGGAGCAGTGACCGGGTACCACGGTTCCACGGCGACGACGCGCTGGAGGGCTGGCGCCGTGTCGTCACCGCCGTCCACGACGCGGGCGGGCGGATCGTGCCCCAGCTGTGGCATCTCGGTGCCGTCCGCGACCCCGGCGCCCCGCCGTACCCGGAGGCCCCGGTCGTGAGCCCGTCGGGCCTGCGGGCCGACGGCACGGTGGTCGGCGAGGCCGCCACCGCGGCGGACATCGACGCGATCATCGTCGCGTTCGCCCGCGCGGCAGCCGACGCCCGACGGGTCGGGTTCGACGGCGTCGAGCTGCACGGCGCGCACGGCTACCTGCTGGACCAGTTCTTCTGGCCGCGGACGAACCGCCGCTCCGACGGGTACGGCGGTTCCCTCGCCAACCGGGCCCGACTCGGGGCGGAGGTCGTCGCGGCCGTCCGGGCCGAGGTCGGTCCGGATCTCCCTGTGATCTACCGTTTCTCGCAGTGGAAGGGCGGCCACTACGACGCCCGGGTCGCCGAGACCCCCGCGGACCTCGACGCGCTGCTCGCCCCGCTCGTCGACGCCGGCGTCACCGCACTGCACGTCTCGACCCGCCGTTACTGGCTGCCCGCGTTCGACGGCTCGCCGCGCACGCTCGCCGGCTGGACCCGGCACCTCACCGGCCTTCCCACCATCGCGCTCGGCTCCGTCGGGGTACCGACGGTCTTCGGCGGCGACGGCGAGGCGGCCGCGCCGTCGCTGAGCCTCGCTCCCCTGCTCGACCTGTTCGACCGCGGCGAGTTCGACCTCGTCGGGCTCGGTCGCGCCCTGCTCTCCGAACCCGCCTGGACGACCAAGCTGCGCGACCGGCGCCTCGCCGAGATCCGCCCCTACACCAGGACGGACGACACCCGCCTCACCTGAGGCCTCGGCCCAGGCCTGAGGCGCAGGGCGCAGGCCTCAGGGCGCAGGCCGCTGTCCTGTCGCGATCAGCGGCCGGCCGCGGCGATGCGTCGGCGCAGCACCTCGTCGGTGATGTGCTCGACCGGCCTCCAGGCTGCCGCCGTCACCTCCTCGGCCTGGATGTCGCCCACGTCGGCCGCGGTGCGGAAGAGGAACCGGAAGTCGATGTGCTGGTGGGCGGGCTCGCCCTTGGCGACGTTCGCGGGAATGGGATGGATGTCGATGTGCACCGGCCCGCCAGCCACGGAACGCACCGCGGCCCGGGCAATGCCGGTCTCCTCGCAGAGCTCCCGGGCGGCAGCCTCCTGCAGGGAGTCATCCGTGTCCTCAAGATGGCCTCCTGGCAGGAGCCACCGGTCGAGGGCCCGGTGGTGAATCTGCAGGACGTCCCCGCCGGGGCCCAGCAGAACCGCGCCGGCGGTGGCGTGGCCGCGGGCCTCGGCACGGGAGTTCAGGTCAGCCCCCATGTCGAGCAGCCCGAGCACGGGGGCGAGGGTGCTCACCTCTTCGGGGTGCGTACCGAGGTAGCCGACGAGGGCCGCCCGGATGTGTCCTGCCGTGATGGGCATCCACTGACACCTCTCCATACGGGACGTGGTCATTTCTTCACAGAAACATGACCACGATGGGTGTCTCCCCAGGGGGTGTCGCAGCACCCCCCGCTCACGCCGCGTGGACACCCTGTGGGCGCCTCAGGCGACACAGGCACGGGCATTCGGGGAGTGAAGGAGATGTGGCTGGTCAGAGACCCGTCCAGCGTGGACGGGTCCGACCGTCAAGGGCGGAGGCTCGGGGATTTGAACCCCACCGGCCACCGGGTGAGCGAGAGTGCGAGTAGGCGGAAGTGCCTGCAATGTAAGGGGTTTCGGGTCGCGGACGGGTGCGGACGATGGTGGTCGAGGGGCTGAAAGTGGGCCCGGTGTCCTCACCATGTCCGCACCAGTGCCCGCACCGGCCGGTTCCATGACCGTGTGACGTTCCGTGACCTGGCTCCGGCCGGGCCCGCCGGCGAGACGGCGCTCATCGGCGCCGCCGTCGTGGGCCCTGCTTGCGGGGTAGCCGGCCGCGGACCGCGGTGAGCGTGTCCAGGGTGGCCGCGGACAGGACACCGGCAGGGTGGCCGCTGGGCGTGGGGTGCTCGTCTGCGGTGCCGCTGCCGTCCGTCTCGAGGCCGGTGCCGGTAACCGGCTCGGCGTCCGCCTCGAGGCCGTCGCCGGCGGCGGGCACCTGGACCTCGTCGACGACGTCCGCCGCGCGGGTCGCCTCGAGGTCTGCGCAGACAGGGCACGGGCCGGGTAGGCCGTGCTGGCGGCACATCGAACGGACGTTCGGCGGTACCGCCACGGTGGGCGCGGCCGGCCGTGCGGGTTCGGGTGCCAGGTCGCGGATGCGGGCCCGTCGGACCGCGGCCGGGCTGGACACCGTGCCGGTGATCGGGGCCCGGTAGGCGTCGCCGATCTGCCCGGGGGTGCAGCCGCGGTCGAGGGCGGCCCGGATGTCGGTCTCCCAGGATGCGGGTATGCCGCCGGCGGCGGTGAGGGCCTGGACGTCGTCGCCGTGCGGGTCGACCTCGACGGCCGGGGCGTGGCCATGGCCGGTCTGCCCGGTGCCCGGTTCGCTCTCGTCGAGGGGCTCGCCGCTGCTGCTTGAAGGACTGGAAGGACCTGCAAGGACATGGGGCTCACTGTGAGCCCAGCCCGTGGCTCTGTCTGAGCCCTGCTCTGGGCTCTGTGTGAGCCCAACCCCCCACCCGTCTGGGCTCTGTGTGATCCGGTACCGCGTCCTGACCTTCCGGGCACGGGCGTCCGCCGCGGCCGGACGGAGGCGGATGACCCACCCGGTCGTTTCCAGCCGGTTCAGCTCCCGCTTGACGGTCGCTTCGCTGTACCCGGACATGACGGCAAGGGTCGCCAGCGACGGCGTGTGCTCCGCCCCGGTGGTCAGGGTGCGGTAGTCCGCGATGGTGAGCAGGGCATGCAGGACGCCGCGGGCGTTGCCGGGGAGGTCGCAGCGGGTGAGTGCGCGCCGAACCTGGTTGTCGGTCGGTCCGGCGGCATGCTGGCCGTCGTCGGGCGGGCCGACGCGGGCATGATGAGACACGGGTTGGTGACCCTTCTAGCCAAGGGTTGTTGACCAAGGGCCGGTCAGGTGTTCCACCACCTGGTCGGCCCGCTTCATTTGCGGGCAGTCAGTCCTGCCTGTCGGTCTTCTGTTCTTCCTGGTCCGCCTTCGCGGGTCGGTGCTCGGCTATCCAGACCTCGACGTCGCTGATGGTCCAGAACCGCGACCGGCCGTGCCGGAAGCTCGGCACCGGGAAGCCTTCCGAGTTGGCGAGTTGCCGCGCGCGTTCCTGCGTCAGGGCTAGCCGTCGAGCGATGTCGGCCGTTGTCCACAGCTCGACCGGGTCCGGTGGGGTCATGCGGGAATCGTACTTGCAACCGTTGCAACTTGTCCGCTAGGTTGGAACCGTTGCAAACGACAGCGGCCCCGAACCGGGACTCCACTCCCGGCCGGGGCCTACGGACCACCTGCCATAACAGGGAGACCCGCATGTTCATCGTCCCCAACCGCCGGCCGATCCGCCAGCGGCTCGCCCACACGGCCCGCCGGATCGCCCTCGTCGCCGCGATCCGTGTCCTTGACCGTCTCGAGGCCGTCGCCGGCGAGCAGACCACCCCGGCCGGCCCCGCCCTGCTCGCCGCGGCCGAGCTGCCGAGCGTCGAGACCATCGAGGCGGCCGCCGCCGAGTACGCCGATGCCGCCGAGCAGGCCCGGCAGGGCGACCGCGGCAAGCGCCGCGCGCGGAAGCTCCTCGACCTGCTCCCCGCCGGCACCTACGGCCGGGCCACCGTCGAGCGGATCACCTCCGCCCGGCAGACCCCGGACATGGACGAGATCACCCGGGTGTTCGCCGAGCTTGGCCGTGACGTGCCGATGCGGCCGGTCGCGGACTCGCTGCGCGTCACCCTCACCCCCGCCGCCGTCGAGGCCGTGGCGGTGGCGGCATGAGCAGCCGACTGGTGGCGAGCTTGTACGTCGACCCGACCGACCTGGCGGCGCGGTTCGAGCTGGCGACCCTGCCGGACCTGCCGCCGTGCGTGATCCTGCCGGGCGAGATCCGCATGTCCGCCTCGTTCGCCGCGGAGGACACGGCGGCGGCCGACTGGTTCCGCGGCCTGGCGGCGGCCGCGCAGCAGGCGGCGGCCTGGCACGCGGCCCGCGCGGGCGGTGCCCTGTGAGCGGCCAGGCCGGTCTGCCGGCGGCACTGCTCACCCCGTCGGACGTCGAGCTCGACGTCGCGCGGCTCCAGATCGACTACCTGTCCGCCGGGTCCTACTCGGGTAGCTACGGCGCGCTGGGCGCGGTGGCGTCCGGGCAGGCCGGACAGGCGATCCGGGCCCTGCGGTCCGGTGACCTCGAGGCGGCCGCGGCGATCCTGCGCAGGCTGGCGGCGGCCGATCTGGCTGCCTGCGAGCTCCGTGACCGGCTCGCCGCGGACACCGCGGTGGTCCAGGGCGATCCGGCCCTCGGCGGCCTCGACGAGCTCGTGGCCCAGGGGGTGGCCGTCGCTGCGGACACGGCTCGGACGCCGGAGGTTCGGGCGCGTGCCGCCACGACGGCGGACGCCATCGTGCGCACCGTCTGGATCTTGACCGGCAAGTCGATCAGCAAGGAGCAGGGCCGATGACCGAGATCACCGCCGCCGAGCGCCAGCGGAACGCGGCGTGGATCTTCGCCGACATCGCACGTTCCCTGCTCGCCGACCCTGACGACTTCGGCGGGTTGAGCGCGGAGACGGTGGCGCTGGTCGACCGGCTCGGCCGGGTGGCGTCCGCGATCGTGGAGACGCTGGCCGACCGGGACGATGCCGCCATGCGCGCCGCGGACGGCAAGGTCGGGCCGCGGCGGGCGTACCAGGAGATCACGCCCGAGGATGCCGAGCACCTCGCCCGCGTGCTCGAACGCATGTTCGAGCACGCGGGCGACCGCAAGTCTGAGGCCGCGGTCCGCCCGGTGCTGCGGGTGACGGCGTGAAGCCGGCCGGGAAGTTGGAGCGGTTCCTTGCGGCGGCGCTGCCGTTCGCGCTCGGCGCCGCGGTGTTCGTGATCGCGTTCGTCCACATCGTCGAGCTCGCCCGGTGGGCGGGCCAGCCGGACTGGGCGGCGCTGCTGATCGCCAGCACCGGTGAGTGCATGGCCGTCGCGGCGATCCTGGAAGTCCTGGCGCGGCGGCGCGCCGGCACCGGGGTGAAGACGCCGGTGTTGGTGCTCGTCGCCGCGGTCGGGTTCTCCGGGGCCGTGAACCTGGCCGCGGCGCTGGTCGACCGGGACGGCGCCGGCCGGCTCACCGGTGAGCCGGGGGCCTGGCGCCCGGTCATGGCCGTGTGGCCAGTGATCGCGTTCGCGCTCGTCGCCGCGCTCAAGGCCACCCGCGGCGGCGCCACGGTCGAAGTCGACGAGCAGGAGGAGGTGAGCCCCGCCGTTCCCGCGGCGGGGCCCGCCCCGTCCCCCGTGACCGTCGAGGTGGCACCGGAGCCGGTAGCAGTGCCGGACGTCGAGCCGGAGCCGGCACCCGCGGTGGCTCCGGAGCCACCCACGCCCGGCACCGGAGCCACTCCGCGTGAGTCCGGGCGGCGCCAGCTGGCCGAGCTCGTCGCCACCCTGCCCGTGGACGACCCCCGTTCGGAACGGCAGTTGGCGGCCGACCTGGCACCGATGGCGGGCATCTCACCCTCGACGGCCCGGCGCTACCTGGCGGACCTGCGCCGGCAGGCGGTGGCGGCGTGAGCAGCATCCGCGCTGACCTGCGCTCCCTGCCGTTCCTGGCCGCGGTCGCACTCGTCGTCTTGGCGGCCGTCGTGCTCCTGCTGCGTGCGGCCGGGCTCGTCGTCCTGGCGGTCGTGGACGGGGCCGAGCGTTTCGAGGCGGCCATGTCCGGGGCGGCCGGTATCCGGCCGTTGGCGGCATCCGTGGTGGTGCTCTCCGGTGGTGACCTCCGATGACGGAGCAGCTCGAGCACGCCGTGGGTGAGGTCGTCACCGGGCCGTGGGTTCCGCGGCCGGCACCCGAGCTGGTGGAACCAGCGCCGGCTCCCGCCGCGGCGGTGGTGCCTGCCGGGTCGCTGGTCGACCCGATCCGGCTGCCCGCGTGGGCGACGGATCGGGCGGTGCGCCGCGCCACCGCGCGCCGTGCCGGCACGCTGGCCGGACGGGCCGCGACCCGGTCCGCCTGGCGGGCACCGACAGCGGTCCTGCGGGGCAGCTGGCGGGCGGGACGGTTCTGGTGGTCGTGGGTACGCGCGGAGGACATCGCCAGCGAGCTCCGCGACGACGCCGGCCGGCTCGGGAAAGAGATCTTCGTGATCCGCGACCACCGCAAGGCCCGGTGGATCATCACCAGCGGTGCGGCCGGCGGCGGCACGGTCGCCGAGCTCGTCGCCGCTCTCGCCGTGGGCGAGTGGGTACCAGCCCTGTCCGGTGCTATCGCGGTCACCGCGGCTGGACTCGGCGGACGTAGGCGCCCCGCGGCGGGGCCAGGTAGCCCGCTGGCGATCGAACCGGACACCCGCGTCGACCTGGCACCCGACCACCTCAACGGCGCGTTCCGGGCCGCGGGTCTGCTCAAGCCGGCGGCCGGGCTGGTGCTGTGCGCGCCGATCGTGCGTGACCGGCTCGGCCGCGGGTGGGAAACCGTGCTCGACCTGCCGCGCGGCGGCGGGAAGACAGCGGCGCACGCCATCGAACGCCTACCGGTCATCGCGGCCGAGCTCGGCGTCGACGAGATCCAGCTGTTGATGCGTCGGGTCCGCGCGCATGAGGGTGGGCACGGCCGGCGGCTGTCGCTGTGGGTGGCCGACGACGATCCGTATCTCGGCCCGCCGACCCCGTCGCTGCTGATCGACGTCGAGCGGTTCGATTTCTGGCGGGCGGTGCCGTTCGGGCAGGACGCACGCGGCAACCGCGTCGAGGTCGCGTTGCTCTGGCAGTCCGCGTTCTTTGGTGGGCTGCCGCGGCGCGGGAAGACGTTCTCCATGCGGCTGCTCGTCGCCGCGGCCGTCCTCGATCCCTGGTGCCAGCTGTGGTTGGCGGATGGCAAGGGCGGGGCGGACTTCCGGGCCATGGCCGGTGTCGCGCACCGGTACGTCTCCGGGGCCGACCCTGCCGACCTGGCCGCGTTCGAACGCATGCTCGACGAGCTCATCTCCGAGATGTCGCGGCGGTTCGCGTTCCTGGCCACGCTGCCGGCGGCGGCCTGCCCGGAAGGGAAGCTCACCCCGGAGATCATGCGGCGGTACAACCTGCCGCTGATCCCGCTGGTGATCGACGAACTTCAGGAGTATTTCGAGGCCACGGAGGAGGAGAAGGACCGGGCGCGGATCATCGGGAAGCTCGCCCGGATCGCCCGTCGTGGCCCGGCCGCCGGCATCATGCCGGTCTACGCCTCCCAGCGGCCCGACGCGAAGAGCGTGCCGACGAAGCTCCGGGAGATCGTCACCTTCCGGTACGCCACGCAGGTCACGGACCGCACGTCATCGGACATGGTGCTCGGCGCCGGTAAGGCCGCGGCCGGGGCGGATGCCTCCGTCCTGTCCGAGGAGCACAAGGGCGTCGGGGTGCTGGTGACCGGGCCGGCGTCGTTCGTCACGGTCAAAGCCGACCTGTTGGACAACCCCGCCTTTGAGGTCATCTGCCAGCGTGGGCGGGCCCTGCGCCTGACCGAAGGCACCCTCACCGGGCAGGCGTGCGGCGACATCGCCGCGGCGGCGGCCGGCGTCGGCTACGTCATCCCCGCCGTCATCGGCGACGTTCTCGAGGCCTTCGGCCAACGGGCACGGATCTGGACCGAGGACCTCCTCGTCGAGCTCCGCAACATCGACGAGGACACCTACGGCGACTTCGACGGCGTCCGCCTGGCCGACGAGCTCGAGACGGCCGGCGTGGTCCGCACCCGCAAGCAAGTGAAGATCGACGGCGAGAACCGGGCGGGCTGGTACCGCTCCGACGTCGACGGTGCGATCCCACCCGACGTGCTCGCGGCACGCCCGGTAGAGGCCCCCCGCCCTACCCCGGCCGCCGTCGAGGACACGTCTACCGCCGCCGGGGCCAGCGGCCCCATGTAGTGGGCCCCCTCTACCCCGGTAGACGGCCCTGTAGTGGCCGCTGACCTGCGAAGTAGCAGGGGTAGAGGGTTGCCCCCCGGCCAGACCAGCGCGATCGCGACGAGGAGACACCTGATGGCACGGGAAAACGCCAGGCGACGGCTTGCCGAACTGGACGCCGAACGGGAACGCCTGCGGATGGGCGGGATGTCCGCCCGGCACCCCGAGTACGAGCTTCTTATGCGGGAGCGGGACGTCGTCTTCGAGGCCGCGACCGGCTACCACCCCGGGTGCCGGATACGCCGGGGCGGGGCCTGTGGGTGCGCTGACCGCGACGCCTGACCCGCACCGCGGCGCGGTAGGCACTGACGATCATCACGTGACGAACGAGCGGCCCGTCTCCCGAGCGGAGGCGGGCCGCTGGCGTTGCAGGTCGGGAAGTGCCCGGGCGGCGCGGGCAACGGTCAGGCCTCGTCGCGCCAGCCGGGGCGGTGCCTGTCCAGCCAGAGCTGGACGTCCGCGCGCAGCCACAGGCGGACCCGGCCATCCTCGCTGGCGTACCAGGGTGCAGGGAAGTCCCGGAACCGAGAGATCACGTAGGCGCGGGCGGTCGCCACGCCGAGCGTTGCCCGGATCTCGGCGATGCCGACCAGCTCGTCTGGCGTTGCCGGTCGTGGCCTGTCGGTGCCCTCCACAGAGCGCACGCTGACTGCATCGACATCGATGCTCTGTGCGCACTTCCGGCATCGATGTCGACGCGCTACGTTGCCGGAGTGATCGCGCGCCGTACCGGCTGCGCAGACGAAACGGCCCCGGTCGGTCGTGACACCGCCGGGGCCCGGACAGAGAGAGCTGCCCGATGACCACATCTTGCCCCGACGCAGACGACCTGTCGCCAGCGCCGAACCCGCCGCGGTCCGGCGAGCGTCAGCCCGGCGTCACCGTGTACAGCGACAGCGACGGCCACAACGTGCACGTCGACCGGCACATCTCCGCCGACGAGCTCAGCCACCGCCTGGCGCTGCTGGTTCCGGCCGGGGCCCGCCTCGACGAGGCGACGGTGCTGCACTTCCGGCCCGAGCTGCCGCAGTGACCGCCGCGCACGTGGCCGCGGCCAGGCACCGGGCGGCGGCGGCCAGGACCCGGTCACTGCGGACGCCGATGGTCGCGGTGGTCGTCCTGGACGATGCCGGCGTCGACGTCGAGGTTGTCAGCCCGTTCGGGTCGGAGACGGCGGCGCGGCAGTGGGCCGCTCTCGAGGGCATCGCCCGATACCGGCTGCTGCCCGCGCGCCTGGCCGGGGCCCGGCGGTGAGCAGCACCCCGCGGTATGCCGTCGTCGACTCCCAGTGGGACGGGCCGACCCGGCAGGCCCTCACCATCCCCGCGGGGCTCGACCGCGACCAGATCCTGGGCGTCCTGGTCGACAAGGTGGCGCCCGATGGTCGTCTGATCGGAGTGGAGGCCCTCGGCGGCGGGGTGATGCTGCGGTTCCGGTGGGAACACGGGGCCGAGCCGGCGGAGTGACCAGCGCCCGGTGATCCCGAACGCGACGAACGGCCCGCCTCCGCTCGGGAGACGGGCCGCTCCTGCGTCACGAGACGATTGTCGGCCGACTGTGGTCCGTCCGCCGCTTTGCTCCGCACCGACATCCCACCACCGCTACCGTCCCCGCCGACCTATCCAGCAAGCACGGGGGCGAGAACATGGAAATGACCACGGGGGGACACCGGATAACGCATCATCGAGGAGAAGGGGCCGGGCGACCCCCTCGAACAGGCGGCACACCATGGGCGACACAGGACGGCGGAGATTCCTCCAGCTCCTCGCAGGCCTGCCCCTGGTTGGCCTCTCCGACCTCCTCGTTGTCAGAGCCGGCACGGTGAGCGCCTCCGCCGAGATCCTCGACTACTTCGACCGCCAGATCACCGACCTGATCGACGGCTACGAACGCCGACCGATCGCCCAGACCGCCGTCCGGATCCGCCGGGAACTGCCCACCATCCGCTCCCTGCTCACCGAGGGCGCCTACCGCGGCGACCAGGCCCGGCGCCTCCGCCGCACCGCCGGCCGCCTCACCGCCCTACAGGCCGCCACCCGCACCGACCTGAACGACACCCCGGCCGCGGTCAACCTGTTCTCCGAGGCGTTCCGCCTGGCCGACTCCGCCGGGGACCGCCCGTTGCAGGCGTGGATCCGCTGCTGGCAGTCGTCCATCGCCCGTAAAGGCGGCGATCCCAAGCGCGCGCTGGCCCTGGCCGACAATGCCACCCGATGGGTCGGCACCGCCCACCCCGTCGCCGCCCGGGCCGCGGTCGTGGGGGCCTGGGCGCAGGCCGCGCTCGGGAATCGCTGGGAGGTTCACGCACGGGTCGGGCAGGCCTGGACGATCGTGGGCGACCTCGACCGGGATGCCCACGGCGAGCCCGGATTCTCCGTCGACACGATGCACACGACGTCGATCGGGGAGATGTCCGCCGCGGTGTACGTCGAGGCCGGATTCCCAGACATGGCCGGGGTCTACACCGAGGCGGTGCAGATGTCGCTCGACCTGGCCGGTGCCACCGGCCGCCGCTCCCTGATCCGCGTGTCGGCCGCGTCGGCCGCGATCCAACGCGGCGACGTGGAGCACGCCGTCGCGCTCGTGCACAACGCGATGGACATCTCCGCGGACCGGCCGTCCGCCCGGCTCCACGAGCGGATCGCGGCCTTCACCGCAACCACCCGCACCGACCTCGGCGCGATGTCCGAACTCGACGAGCTCGAGGAGCGGCTCAGGACCTGGCGCACGCCGTCGATCTGACTCCGCCTGGAACCGGAATCGGTGTTCCAAATTGCACACCCCTCGCAAAGTGCGACGGTGCGACATCCCTTGCAGCAGAGTGGCTTTGGGTGCGACGAGGGTGCGACGGACCGCGGGGGGCGTCGCACCCCCGTCGCGGACGTGTGCGACGCCTGGCCGTCGAGGCTGTGCCGCCGTGACAACGCCTGCCGCCCCGAACGGGTCGTGGCGGGAGTGCGTCACCAGCTGGTGTCAACATTGACCAGGAACCGTTGACGGACCCATCGCCACCTGGACGTTGAGGAACGCGAACGGCCCGCCTCCGCTCGGGAGACGGGCCGTGAACGCCCGCGTGGAGCCGGTCAGCCCGTCGACGCCCGGCGTGCGGCGGCCTGCCGCTCTTCCCGGGCCAACTCCACCGGGCCCACGTTGTCCTTGACCAACTGCTCGAGCGCACCGCGGGTGCCGGCCGTCATCGCCGGGCCGTGGGTCGCCAGGACCTGCTTGACCCGGCCGACGTCGAGTCCGGACAGGTTGGTCCGGCCCATCCACCCGTGGGCCTCACGCTCCGCCCGTTCCTGCCTGGCCGTGGCCGTAGCGCCGAGCGCCCCGTGCCCGCCGTACGCCAACCCGCTGCCAGTGCGGGAACCGCTGACGTTGTACTCGTAAGTCATGATCGCTTCCTCCTGCGGTGAGGGCCCGCCGTGCCGGGCCCGCGTCGTCGCCTGCTGCCTGACCCCCGGGGTGGTGGCCGCCGCACCGGCCACCATCCCCACGGGTCCTATCTGCCGAGCCGGTACCGCAGGTCGCTGATCGCGGCCTTCTCGCCGTTCGTCGCCGTCTGCCGGGTCCCGACGAGCGCGGTCACACCGTCGCCCTGGGCAAGCTCCCCGCGGCCCCGCCGGGCCGGGGACGTCTCATGCGAACCGTTCGCGACCCGCCGGGGTGCCCGGGCGGTCGGGGCTGGCATGTGGGTGGCGTCGCCCTGGGCGAGCGGGCCGCGGCGACGCGGGCCGGGCCGGGCGATGCGTGGCGTTGCCATCGTGGCGTTCTCCTGGTTATCGGGCCCCATCCCTGGGATGGGTGGGGCGTTGCTGGCCCTGACGTCCCGCATGTGCCGCGCGGGTGCGAATCCCGGTGTTCGGGCCCCGGGTGGCCCTGTGATCAGGCTAGTAGACTGTCGCCGCTTAGTCCTGGCATGTTTCGTGTCTGGGTGAGAGGGTTGGGCTGGCAGGTCTTCCCGTCCCTCTGCCGGTCAGGACTGTGTCGTGGGTTCGCAGAAGAAGCGGCCGGTCA